>DLHV01000157.1:54827-59694 GCA_002483395.1 Chloracidobacterium sp. UBA7659
AAGCCGTATCCGCCGGACGATTTGCCCATGACGGCCCGCGCATCACGGTTATTTATTGTGCGGAAATTTTCATCGACAAACGCCAAGATCTCCTGTGTCAAATAGTCCTCGTAATTTCCGGTGGCGGTCGAATTGATGTACTGCGATCCGCCGTAGTATGTGAAGCAGTCCGGCATGACGACGATCATCGGGCGGATCTTGCCTGCCGCAATGAGCCTATCCATCCGCTCGGCCAGATTCGGCGCAAAGGCATTGTCATTGAGCAACATCTTGCCGCGGCCGGTAAAACCCGTTAGGCAATAGACGCTTGGGTAATGTTCGCCGCCTTCGTCATAACCCGGCGGCAGGTAAACGAAAACATCGCGAACGTGGGGATCGCCGAGCGGATTGCCGAGCAGGATTTCGCTTTCGTGCCGCAGATTCTGGACTGTCCCTTTTCGTGAACCGTTCTTGATCATAAAATTCAGTTTTCCGCGATTATAGCGTAGAATGCGAGAATATGTTTGCCGGTGAATTAGTCAACGTAAACCCCAATAATCTCAATACGACGATCGAGTTTTTGACGGCGATGATCACGCCCGCGCTGTTGATCTCAGCGACGGGTTCGCTGGTGCTCTCGACATCTACACGGCTGGGCCGAGTGGTCGACCGCGTCAGGCAGCTTGAAGTGCGGCTTGGCGAACTGATTTACGCCGAGGATAAGAACGAGGTGCCGCTGTACGAGAAACGGGTGGAAGTGATAGTCGATCTGTTGGACAAGGTGACGAGCCGCTCACGCATTCTTCAGCGTGCTATGGGAACGTTCTATTACGGTCTCGGTTTTTTTGTACTCACCAGTGTTACGATCGCGGTTGCGGGAATTTTTAACATTTATCGCTGGCTGCCGATCCCGATTGGAATCGTCGGGATCATGTTTCTTTTTTACGGAAGTTTGCTAATGCTTAAGGAAACTCGCATGGCGACGGCGACGATCAATACCGAAATGGATTTTACATGGGAACTTGCCCGCAGGGTCGCTCCAAAAGAGGTTGCGAGCAAATATAAGAGAATTGAAACCGGAGAATTCAAAATTAAACCCAAGGTATCTAAAACTTTGGGCGGAGAATAAGCTAGCGGAGCGTGTCGAGCGGCTCGAGGCTTTGCTGCGCTCATGCACCGTTTGCCCGAAGGATTGCGGCAACGACCGCTTGAAAAACGAGATCGCCGCTTGCTATTCGGGCCGCCTGCCGGTCGTCTCGTCGTACACCGCCCATTTTGGTGAAGAGCCGTGTCTGTCAGGTACGCACGGAGCCGGAAATATTTTTTTCGGCAACTGCAATCTCCGCTGTGTTTACTGCCAGAACTATCAGATATCGCAAACCTGGAAAGAGCAGAAACAAAACGAGGTAGCGCACGAGCGCCTGGCCGAGATGATGCTCGAATTGCAGGACCGCGGCTGTCATAACATCGGCTTTGTTTCGCCCACGCACTTTGCTCCGCAAATGGCACGAGCGATATTGATCGCCGCCGAAAAAGGCCTGCGGCTGCCGATCGTTTATAACACTAACGCTTATGACTCGGTCGAAGTTTTGAAATTGCTCGACGGCATTGTCGATATTTACTTGCCCGATCTGAAATATGCCGATTCTGATGCCGGCTTCCAATATTCAAAGGTCCGCGGTTACGAGGAACACGCCCGTGCCGCGATAAAGGAAATGCACCGCCAGATGGGCGACGAGCTTGTTTTTGACGAAAACGGCTTGCTGCAACAGGGATTGATGATCCGCCTGCTTGTATTGCCAAACGACATCGCCGGTATCGAAGAAAACCTCCGTTGGATACGCGATGAGCTTTCGCCACGAACGGCCATTTCGCTGATGGCCCAGTATTACGCAACAAACAAAGCCGCGACCGACCCGCGATACATCCTGCTTTCGCGCCGCATCTCCGAAGGCGAGTGGTTCGAGGCAGTTTCGCTTCTGGAAGAGCTAGGAATGGAAGAAGGCTTTATGCAGGAATATGAATCCGCGCCGCTCTATTACCGGCCGGATTTTGCGGACGCCGAAAAGCCATTCAAGGACATCCGAGATTTTGTATAACGGCTGGGACGTGAGGCGGGCTCGCCTGCAACGCTGGTTCCTCCGGCTGACGGATTTACATGGTTTGAAAGCAATTATGTCGCGATTTGATTATTCACTGATCATAATTGGGTTACTGGCGTTCGTGTTTTTGGTGCTTTCGATCACCAAAACAAAATGGGGAATCAATCCATGGCCGCTCGTCTGCCCCGATTGCGGAGATAAGCCGTCATCGCGGTTCCGGGTTCCTGCCAACGAAGAGCAGGCTCTATGGGGAGGTCGAACATGCGATCGCTGCGGCTGCAAGATGGACAAATGGGGACGGAAAATATGAATCGGGGAGACATGGCACCAGACTTCACACTTAACGACGGCGACGGAAACGATTGGACGTTAAGTAATTACAAAGGACATACAGTCGTACTGCTCTTTTATCCAGGCGACAACACACCTGTCTGCACAAAGCAGCTTTGTTCGGTGCGCGATCATTGGTCGGAATATCAGGCGACGGGCGCCGAGGTGGTCGGCATTTCAACCGACACTGTCGAATCGCACAAGGGCTTTGCCCAAAAGAACGAATTGCCGCTGCGGCTATTGTCTGACGCCGATCGTAAAGTTTCCGAAAAATACGATATGAAATCGTGGCTTCCCGGCCGCTCGGCACGCGGTGTTGTCGTCATAGACAAAGATGGCAAGATCGCTTACAGCAAAGTCGAGGCAGTCAGCTTATTTAAGCCGAGCGACAGTGACGTTTTGGCCGCGATTCGGAAGGCGGAAGTAATTTGAACCGCAGAGGCACAGAGACGCAGAGGAAATCAACAATTTTGCCGCGCTCTCTCCTTTTTCCTATTCTCCGCGTCTCTGTGTCTCTGTGGTAAAATCCTTTTATGGCATTATTTGGAAGCGACAAATTCAAATGCGCCCGGTGCGGACTGGCAAACGATCCGATCGGCTTTGCGCCGATACCGACCGAACTCGGTCAACAGATCGGTGCCGAGATGTGCAAGGATTGCTGGGCCGAGTGGCAGCAGAAGCAAAAACAGCTTATCAATCACTTCGGCCTCGATGTGTCGAACCCCGATTCGCACCAGTTCCTTTTCGACAATATGAAGATCTTTTTCTACAACGAAGGCGTCGACCTGACGCAGATCGATACCTCGCAGGAAGGGACAGTCAATTGGTAAGAATACGGGCAGAAACGCGAGTGTTAACGAGCGTGCATTCGGCGTGAGCATCTTATGCACGCTCGCTAACGGTCGCGTTTCTGCCCGTAATGTCTTCTATTTCCTTTTTTCAAACTTCAACGCCGTGCCGTTCATACAATAGCGCAACCCCGTTGGCTTGGGTCCGTCGTCGAAAACGTGTCCGAGATGCGAGCCGCATCGTGCGCATTCAATCTCAGTGCGTGTTTCGCCAAGGCTCTTATCCACCTTTTCAACAACATTCTTTGCATTGATCGGCTGATAAAAGCTGGGCCAGCCCGTGCCAGAATCGTACTTGTTTTTTGAGCTAAAAATTTTCAGGTGGCAAGCAGCACAGTAATAATCCCCGTGTTCGTGGTTGTCGTGATATTGGCTTTCGTAAGGAGGGTCAGTACCTTCCTCACGCAGCACATGATACTGAGCCGGTGTCAAAAGCGTTTTCCATTCGGCGTCGGCCTTTTCTAGCCTTTGCCCGTTGAATATATCGTCCGAGCCAGCAATTGCCGGCGAAGATTTTGCCGGCGTTGCCGACACTTCGGGAGCAGCCGCACCTTCATTCTTCGAAGCGGCTGATTGGCCGCAGCCGAGTGCAAATCCGGCTACTGTGATAAGCGAAATTATTGCGAATGTAATACCAATTCTGAGTTTCATAATTTAACCTCCGTTGACGAAATCTTTGCGAAACGCCAACCGATATAGGAACAATGACAGGAAGCATTCTAATTATTCCTGACTTGTTCGCAGGATACAATGAACGAGCCCTCTTTCGATCAGGTCGAAAGACTTGAATCTTAGAGGGCTCGTGAGGAGATAGTCGTTAATTAGGCATTACGATCGTGTCTACTACATGAATAACGCCGTTTGATTGTCGGACGTCGGCTATGGTGACCTTCGATGTGCCACCTTTTTCGTCTGTAAGGATAAGGTCAGACCCGCTCATCGAAGCCCACAACGTGCCGCCTGAAGCAGTCGTAAAAGCAGCTTTTCCGCCGCCTTTCTTGATTGCCTTGGCGATCGCCTTGGAATCCATGTTGCCGGCGACAACGTGATAGGTAAGGATCTTTACCAACGTCGCTTTGTTTTCCGGTTTCAAAAGCATATCAACCGTTCCCGCCGGAAGTGCCGCAAATGCCGAATTGACCGGAGCAAAAACGGTGAACGGACCCTTGCCCTTAAGTGTTTCAACTAACCCTGCGGCTTTGACTGCGGCAACCAGGGTTGTGTGATTGGCGGAGTTGACTGCGTTGTCGATGATGTCCTTCGTCTTGAACATCGCCGCGCCGCCAACCATCGGATTCTCCGAGTTCATCTGTGCCGATGCAGCGATGTTTCCCAAAGCAAGTATTCCTACCGCAAACATTATTGATAACGTAAATTTTTTCATTTTATTTCCTTCCTTATNNTTAATTTCCCCTTTCTGTTTTTCGGCTTGTTCGCCTGCACACTAGCTTTCGTTCTTGGGCGGAGTTCGGATTCAACAAAAAGTTTTGACTCCGAATTCGAGTGCGGAACGAAAACAAATCTTGCAACAGTTTGGAATAACTGGAGGCGGTGAAAGGATTGAAGAAATAGGCATAAAATCTACGCCGCCAGGCCCATTACGTGATA
>DLHV01000157.1:59700-64079 GCA_002483395.1 Chloracidobacterium sp. UBA7659
TCCGCTGGCCATTCGCTGGCTGCATTGGATAAATTTCCCGCTCTTAACGTTGATGATCTGGAGCGGCATCCTGATCTACTGGGCCAATCAGGTTTACGGCATACGCATCTTTGGGTATGAGCTATTTAAGTTTTTCCCGCCGTGGTTTTATGAGTACCTGGGAATACCGTTTCGCCTCGCCGAAGGCCTGCAGTTGCATTTCTTTTTCATGTGGTTTTTCGCGGTAAATGGCGTCATATATATTATTTACACGATCATCTCCGGCGAATGGCGTGCCCTAGTCCCGATTCCGGCATCATTTAAACGTGCGCCCCTCGTCGCTCTTCACGACGCTCATATCGTCAAAAAGCTGCCGCCGCAAGGCAAATACAACGACGCACAACGCATTGCGTACACGAGCATCATTCTGATGGGTGCCGGCTCGGTCGTTACAGGCCTTGCGATCTATAAACCGATGCAGCTTTCATGGCTCACGAGTCTGCTCGGTGGTTACGAATGGGCACGTTGGGAGCATTTTTACCTGATGATAGGCTATGTGTTGTTTTTCGTCGTACATATCGTTCAGGTGGCTCTTGCCGGTTGGGCCAATTTCCGCTCGATGATCACAGGTTATGATGCGGTCGATGCGGCTGTTTCGGTCGACAAGCCTCCGATCGCCGCAACCGAGGAGGCGGCAGCATGAGTCAAGATAAAGAAATATTGCTGGAAAAAGTCCGCGAATTTGAGGCCCGAACAGGCCACACCGTCGATTCGTTTCCGGACGATCCCAATAACACGGCATCGGTCCTAAAGGAACATCGCTATTTAAGCGATCCGCTCTCGCCCGAAGAAGCCAAAAAACAAATGTCCACCCGCTCGCGACGTAGCTTTCTGGTTGGCGGAGCGGCTGCCGTGATCGGTATCCTCGGATGGCGATGGATGAGTGACGAGACAAAAACGGGACTTTATAAACGTGCTTTCAAATTTAACGAGAGCGTCAGCCAGATATTTTACAGCCCGAAGCGGCTGGCGGCTGAATTTCCACTTGACCGTGTGACCAAACCGGAACGATACAACGGTGGTGAAGGTTTGGAGGGTGAAATTACAGCAGCAGAATGGCGTCTGCACGTGGGCGGACTTGCCGGACGGACCGACGACCTTGTGTTGACGTTCGATGACATCAAACGTCTGCCGCGAACGGAGATGACAACCGAATTTAAATGCATCGAGGGTTGGAGCACGATCGTGCATTGGGCAGGTGTGCGTTTCTCGGATTTTGCCGCGTCTTATGCACCGAAAAACCGCGATGGCAGTATCGGCGACGTCGTAAATCGACCGGACGTTCTGCCGCGATACGTTTACATGGCAACCCCGGACGAAAAATACTATGTCGGCTGGGATATTGAGAGCATCCTGCATCCGCAGACGCTGCTCGCGTACGAAATGAACGGCGAGCCGCTTCGCCCCGAGCACGGAGCTCCGTTGCGAATCGCCAGCCCGACAAAATACGGCATTAAGCAGATAAAGCGTATCGGGCGCATCGACTTTACGGACGAACGCCCGCGTGATTTCTGGTCTCAGCCCGAATACGGATATGATTGGTATTCTGGACACTAATGCCGTCCGAAGACCTTGCAATGTCCGATCTAGAACAGACATTTATAAACGAAGAATTTACGGCCACAACCGTGTCGCCGGCCGATCTGGACGAGTATCTTGCAAACGGATGGCGCCACTTTGGCACGTACTTTTTCCGATATAACCTTGGTATTTTTAACGACGAGATCCGCCGTGTTGTCCCGCTCAGAATCCGTCTTTCGGAATTTTCACTTTCGAAAAGCCAGGCTCGCATACTGCGAAAAAATACCGATCTTCGGATCGAGATTCGGCCTATCAAGATAACCGCTAAAGTCGAAGACCTGTTTGAGCGGCACAAATTGCGGTTTAAACAGCATCCGCCCGATTCTTTGTACACCTTCCTTTCCACCGAACCTTCGAAGACACCTTGCGAAAGTCTCGAACTGGGGGTTTACGATCAGGATAGGCTGGTCGCTGCAAGTTTTTTCGATGCCGGCAGATCGGCGCTGTCAGGCGTTTATGCCGTGTTCGATCCTGACGAATCACACCGCAGTCTTGGTATCTTTACCATGCTGAAAGAGATCGAATTTGCGATCGAAAGCGGTAAACAGTTTTATTATCAGGGCTATTGCTACGGCGGCGAATCGTTCTACGATTACAAAAAGCGTTTTCGCGGTACCGAAGCCTTCGATTGGAACGGTAACTGGGATCGTTTTGAGTTAACCCTCTAACTTTTCGGGAACAAAATGTTCAACCCGGCGTCTAAACTTAACGGAGGCCAGTATGCAGCAATTTACACACCCGTTGGACAGCGTCCGTATCGCATCACCGTGTTCGTCCGATTGGAACGCGATGTACGGCAACGAAAGAATGCGATTCTGCTCGGAATGCAAGCTCAACGTGTATAACCTTTCCGAGATGACGAAACAGGAAGCCGAAAATTTTCTCATGAGCGCCGAGGGCCGCGTTTGCATGAGAATTTACCGTCGAAAAGATGGCACTGTATTGACGAAGGATTGTCCGGTCGGGTGGAAAGCAATCAAGCAACGAACGTCAAAGGTTGTAACTGCCGCATTCTCTATCGTTGCTGGATTTTTTGGCGGCATTGCAGCGATGCGAGCCGCGGAGTCGGCAGTTTCTGTTATCCCGATGGGTGATGTCCCGCCATTGGAGCTGAGAGAGGTTGAGGAAGAACTCTTCCCGGTCGTAGGCAAGGTAGGGGAGATTTTGGTATCCGGTGGTCAAGTCGATTTGTCTGATTTTCGTCGATTAAAAGCGGCGAGAAATACGGCGGCCGGATACGAAGTCGGCCGCGTCGAAATGATCGAGAAAATGGAAGACAAAAAGGTCGTGGCCTGGATTCCTTAAATATTCTCCTGATTACGTTACCCACTATTGGTCCACTCAATTATTCTTGAATCGATTTCCTCGCACCGGCGCCGTATTGGTGGGTCCAGGGCACCATTTTCTGCATCTGCGTGATCGTTGATTCGCTTCATAATCGTCTTCTATAAACGTATGATAGCAATAGTCAGAACCGCGAGCGGTAGCGACCGGGTTCTTTCTTTGCCAAAGAGTCCACAGAGTTTTATAAGACAACTTCAGTTCGTAACAGCAATGTACCACCTCGCCATATTTCGATTTTCGGTTTGTTTTCTCCTAATTCTCTGTGCCTCTGTGGTGAATCTCTCCGCACAGGATTTCAAAACCGTCCACGACGGCGTCGAGTACGCCGAGGTGACCCGCAAGCTCGGCGACGATCCCGTAAGGATAAACCTGCTCCGCCTTGACCTGACCAAAGTCCGTCTTGACGTCCACCACGCTCTTGATGCAGCGATCGGGACCGAGAAAACCTCGTCGATCGCGGCAAGGCACGGAGCCATTGCCGCTATTAATGCAGGTTTCTTCCGATTGGATACGAGCACGTTCGCGGGCGACGCGGCAGGTACTTTGATGATCGACCGACGGCTTATCAGCGAGAGCGAAAAGGGTCGAATCGCGATCTTCATTCGCAATGCTGAATATAAAACGTCGGTTAATTTTGCACACATTAATATTAAAGATCGGATAGAGATAAGAAAAAAGGAATTAGTAATTTCGGGCATCAATCGGGAGCGGAGGGATGGTGAAATTATAGTTTTCACCCCTTTATTTCATTCATCAACCCTTACAGACAGCAGTGGGGTCGAAATTATTGTCCGCGGCAATCGGGTTACATCAATAGTCGATAGAGTGGGAAACTCTTCGATTCCAAAAGACGGATTCGTAATTTCGATTCACAACAGATCAAAAGGCGACCTTTTGCCGCGTGTAAAAGTCGGAGCAAAAATCGTCAGGCTGACTGTGGTTACTCATAATGCCGGACCACAGGGCTTTCCGGTGGATGAGGAAGTACAGCGAACATCGTTTGCCTTTTCGGGTGCGGAAGATATAACAAATGGTGTTCCCCAGCTCATCAAAAACGGCAAGATCGACATCACATGGGAGCTGGAAAAATCGAGCCGTGCGTTTGTCGAAACCCGCCATCCGCGGACGGCCGTTGCGAAATTGAAAGACGGAAAATTCCTGATGATAACGGTCGACGGCCGCCAGCCGGGCGTGAGCGTCGGAATGAGTTTGCAGGAGCTGGCCGAATATCTGCTTTCACTCGGGGCGGTCGATGCAATGAACCTCGACGGCGGCGGTTCGACCACGATGTTCCTCGACGGCAAGGTGGTCAACCATCCCTCGGACAAGGATGGCGAGCGAAAGGTGAGCGACGCGATATTGGTCACGTTGAGGAAGAAGACCGCTCGGAAGAAGTAGAGTCGGCCTGAAAATGC
>DLHV01000023.1:0-4920 GCA_002483395.1 Chloracidobacterium sp. UBA7659
AGGTGTGACATGGGCGGTTGTTGGCGAAAGTGTTGTGAAAAACCGTACCCGCGAGAACATTGAGAGTCTCTTCAAGACGGCAAAATCGAACGATGTTCCGGTATTTGTGTCCCCGCACTACTATTACAAACACGACCATCAGTGGAAGTTCGAAGGCGCTCTCGAAAAGCTGATGCATTCGATCGGAATGTTCGATCGGAAAGGTCCTCTGAGTCTCGATGTCTTTACCGGTTCAGGGGCCGATTGGTTAGAGCGATACAAACCATACATTGAGGATGGAAAAACGGTGGTTACAAGTCCACACAAGGTATACGGTCCGGAAACTAACGATCTCGTACTTCAGCTTCGAAAAGCAGGTATCAGCCAAGTGATATTGGGCGGAATGTCGGCGAATCTATGCACCGAATCGCATATGCGCGAATTGCTTGAACAGGGTTTTGAAGTGCTTATTGCGTCGGATGCTACGGCAGCCGCCAAGGTCCCGCACTATGATGGTTACGAGGCAGCATTCATAAACTTCCGCTTCATGGCCAATGACGTTCTCAGTACAGAAGAGATCGTTACAAAGATCACAAACAATAAATAATCGAGCCGATTCCAAAGGAGTTTAATCGGGAAACGAACAATATGAAACAGGAAGGACCGAAACCGACAGACATTAGACCGCCGTTCACCGCGGAAACTGCCGCGGCAAAGGTCAAGGCTGCAGAAGACGCTTGGAATACGCGAGATCCTGAGCGGGTTGCTCCCGCCTATACCTTAGATTCCGAATGGCGGAATCGTGCGGAATTTCTCGCGGGAAGAAAGGAGATCCTCGCATTCCTAAAACGAAAATGGGAAAAGGAATTGGCTTACAGACTTCGAAAGGAGCTCTGGGCATTTTCCGATGATCGCATTGCCGTTCGNNGTAACGAGATGTGGGCATTTGCCGACGATGGCCTGATGCGCAGGCGATTTGCGTCAATAAATGATCTGCCTATCAAGGAATGGGAGCGTCGGATCTTCTAATAGGAACGGATCGCCGCAGAGTATGGGTACAACCTCTCTGATTTGGGGTCCGTAATTTCTAACAGGAAATATATATAGTAATAAATTATGAATAAGAATTTTGAGAAACGCACCGCGATTGTTGTTGGAGGAACGAGCGGGATTGGTTTAGAGACCGCAAGGCTTTTAGCAGAAAACGGAGCCAGGACGATCATTTTGGGCCGCAAGCGATCCAAACTCGAGCAGGCCGTTTACGATATTGGTATCGGCGGAAATGTCGAAGGATGGATGTTTGACATTTCTCAGACTGACGGATGGAAAGATGCCATCGAAAGGATTAAAAACGAACTTGACGACGTTCATATGCTTGTAAATACAGCAGGGATCTTCACCCCAAAACCTTTTGTCGAGCAATCTTTGGAAGACTATGATTCATATCTCGACATAAACCGAGGCACGTTCTTTATAACGCAGGAAGTTGTAAAGAAAATGAGATTTTTCGGTAATGGTGGAGCAATCGTAAATGTCGGTTCGATGTGGGCGAAGCAAGCAATAAAGGCGACGCCGTCGTCGTCATACTCGATGGCTAAGGCCGGTCTCCATTCACTCACCCAACATTTGGCGATGGAACTTGCCGAAGAAAAGATCCGTGTAAACGCCGTTGCGCCGGCCGTGGTCGAAACGCCCATATACGAGGCGTTCATTCCGCCTGATCAGGTCAATGCAACTCTGGTCGGGTTCAACGATTTTCATCCAATTGGCAGGATCGGAACGCCCTCAGACGTAGCCAAGGCAATACTCTTTCTGCTTTCTGACGATGCCTCGTGGATAACAGGAACGATACTCGACGTGGACGGCGGCGTCATGGCGGGTAGGAACTAACTCGAAACATTATACCGTCATCCGCCGAGCGACCTCCTATCATCTCCGCCCCGAGAGCTCCCACCTGGCGTGAATTCTGATAATAAGTGCGACTTTTGAAAACTCCTAGCGAAGCAGTTTCAAAGTTGAACGGCGGTTTGATCTGTAGGTTTCACTTCATTTCCCGCAAAAAACAATCACAGGTCCAGCTTTCCAATTTTCGATGTCATTTGCTGATAATATGGGATAGTTTGAAGAAACCCCTCCGACCCCAAAGGTCCTTCGAGCGAAAATAACCCGAGAAATCAAGGTCCGCCGAATAGCAAAGGAGCATAGGAAACACGGTTCGTTTGTCGTCAAAAGTGTACAACCTGTAAGATCACCACTTTGCCGTATCCTGATCGCCTGCTGGATCACCAGAAGCTCGGCGTGAGCAAACAGATCTTTCGTCCGGTTTTGTTCGCTGGCCTCGGCGATAATTTCCCCGTTCGCCGCCACCAAAAGACTGCCGACCGCTGTGTCGCCCCGTTGTTCCGCCTCGCCTGCCAACTCGAAGCATCTATTCATCAATGATTCATCTGCGTCGTTCATTGTTTTCTGAGTCGGTCGATCTCATCTTCCATCTGCGCGATCTGCTGCCTAAATGGTGTGAGCATTGGCTCTAGCTCATCCATCGTATAGCGGGGTGTGATATGTTGCGGGCAATTCCAGTCAAAAGCGTCCAGATTCAGGACGATAGCTCGTTCGATCTTCGCCGCGTAACGAGGGATCGCCAATCGTTCGATCAATTCGGGAGCATCTTTCTCATCAAGGACGTCGATTGTCGCGTAGATCTTCAGCCTCCGCCGATTCGGATAGTCCATCAGAATAAGAGCAGCCTTATTGTTCTCTCTTAGGTTCCCGACACTAATGTACTGAAGATTGCCGCGGAAATCGGCATAGCCGAGCGTCTTCGGATCCAGCACTTTTAAAAACCCGGTAGGCCCGCCTCGAAATTGAACATAAGGGTAGCCATTCTCGCCCACAGTTGCCATATAGAAGCTATCGCGTGTTTCGATAAAGTCAGCTTCAGAAAATGAAAACTCGGTACCGCGGGAGAGTTTCTCCATTCGCTCATGTTGCTGTCGGGAGTTGTATTTTTCCTGCTCTTTTTTGACGCCGGCTGTAAAGGCGATCTCAGCATAGTTCATTGCCATCTCAATATCCCCAATAAACGCGGAAGGTGAAGTTCGATTCGAACCTCACCTCCCATTTGTTTCGAACTCTAGAAGGTCAGAACGTTGTAACCTTCCTCGGTCAAGCGGGCCAAACTCGGTAATCCGGTTGTGTTCGGCACAGCGTTTTCTGTTATCAGTTCCATGCCGCATTCGACTGCGCCTTCTCGAGCGCCAAATACGTCGGCACAGCCACAGGAAACACCCGCCACTTTATCTTTGACAGCCGAGAACAGTCCGTGGGCCGGATGTTCCGGATTCACCAGTTCACTGGCCCACCGAGTCCCGGCACCTTGAAAGATCAGTTGAACATCCGCTCCGCGCTGCTTGAAATCATAGGCCGCTGCCAGAGCGTTGAATACCCTTCCCAATGACTCCTCCGAGCCTGATTTTGGGTCCGAAAATATAACGATTGCTGCCTTTTGCATATTCATTTTTCTCCTTCTATTTGATCTTCTGTTTTGCCAGGAATCTGCGAATATAATCTGCGAGCAGGTCTCCATCCTCTTCGAGGGCAAAGTGCCCGGTATCCAGCAGGTGGAACTCAATCTCCCTTAGATCTCGTTTGTATGGTTCTGCTCCTTCCGCCGGAAATATGTGATCATTCTTGCCCCAGACAATCAACGTCGGAGGCTGATATTGACGAAAGTATGCCTGCCACTGCGGGTAAAGAGGTGGATTTGAACCGTAGGAATAAAAAAGCTGTAGCTGAATTTCCTGATTTCCTGCGCGATCGAGCAAAGCTTGATCAATCGTCCAGTTGTCAGGATTGATGTTTTTCTGATCGCGGGTGCCGTGGGTCCATTGCCATTTCGTCGCTTCGAGCGTTAAGAACTTCCGTAACTCCTCGGCATTTTTTTCCGAGCGGTCTTTCCAATAGGCCTTGATGGGAATCCAAAATTCACGCAAGCCTTCGTCATAAGCGTTGCCGTTCTGCACGATCAATGCCTGAACCCTTTCGGGATGCTTAACTGCCAGACGGTAACCCACCGGAGCACCGTAATCTTGGACATAAAGAGTGTATTTAGATATACGGATCTGCTCGGTAAATTTCTCGATAACCTTCGCCAGATTATCGAAACTATACTCAAACTCTGTCACCTTCGGCATCGAACTTTGGCCGAAACCGGGGTAATCAGTCGCGATTATGTGGTATTTGTCGGCAAGCTGCGGAATCAGACTGCGAAACATCTGCGACGATGTTGGGAATCCGTGCAAAAGAAGAATCGTCGGATTTGAACTGTCACCCGCCTCCCGATAGAAGATATCCAATCCGTCGACCTTTACGACATTGTAAGAAATGGCAGCAGAAGCCTTGTGCAAGGGTTGCTGCGCGTTCACCAAACTGACCGACAAGACGGCAAATAACATCGCCGTCAGAAAAGTTTTTAAGTAAATTGTTTTCATTTTTCAACTCCTTTAAGTTTTACTGTTCTAACCAGTAAACTTACATTTTGATAGTTACATACAAATATCTAACTTGTCAAGCGTGCTATTACGGGTTAGAATAGGAAATGTGAGAATTACCCTTAATCCTGAAAAGTTTTATGTCATCGGAAACAATCTGGCGTTGGATTTTATCAACACGGTGAATTACGAATTAACGCTCGAGAACCTTCTGAGTTGGGCAATCGCAGTCAATCTGGTCAAAGTATCCGAGGCTGAACATCTTTCTGAGAAATGGAATGAGGAGCAGATGACGGAAATTTCTTTATTCAGGGAACGCCTGCGTGAAGTTGTCATAAATCTGGTAAATAAAAAGAATATTCCATCCGAGGAAATTAGTTGGATAAATCGGATTTTGCGCGAAAAAGGCGGTTATCCAGAACTTAGCGTGACCGAGGAAGGTTTTTCTAAA
>DLHV01000023.1:4938-20719 GCA_002483395.1 Chloracidobacterium sp. UBA7659
CTTTTGTTGATTTGATCTGTTACGGACAACTCAACTTGTTGCGAAAATGCGAAAGGACGGACTGCATTTTGTATTTTTATGACACTACCAAAAACCACAAACGACGTTGGTGCAGCATGGCGATCTGCGGCAATCGGGCGAAAGTGGCTGCGTTTTACAAAAAAAAGGGGGGGCGCAATGATTAGTTGCACTTTGACATCCGGCGTAAGGCCGCGGCTTTCAGTGACCGAGCCGTCAGGCGTTGTGAGATTCNNGAGATTTCCGATCGAAAATTACAGGCCCGACAGCGTTCGCAAAAGCTGTACGGGCGACGAGGACAGCGCTGCTATCGCGCGTTTTTGGCCCTGAAGGCCCGCTGCGCGCAGAGGCCGACACGCGATCACGAGAATATCGGCCACCATTAAGCCTGCCGCTCCTCCGCGTGAATGCCCGACGATCGAGTCGGTGACTGGTAGCTCTCCCCAAGGAAATCTGCCGCACTTATAAGATCCTCGACTGAGCCTGAAAAAGTGNNAAATCACCTTCACTCTCACCCAAGCCGGTGAAATCAAAACTCAACACGCCAAATCCACAAGCAGCCAATGCCGAACTGATGTATCGAACGGCCTTAAAATTCTTGTTGCACGTAAAGCAATGCGCAAAGATCGCAAAGTTGTGCGGCCTGCGGTCAATGGGAAGTTCGATCCTGGCCGAAAGCCTTTGGCCTGCTTTGTTTTCAAATTCGATTTTTTCGCCTGACATTATTTATCGGTCTCAAAAACTAAAGCCTCAAAATCCAGGTGAACCGGGTGTCAAAAGACCACTTCAAACTTAAACCGCGTTCGGCGGCCGACACCATTTGAAAACCCGCCGAAATCCGAGCTGTCGATGTTGCTTTGAACATCCCGAGGATTAAAATGGTTTGTCACGTTAAAGAACTTGACACCGGCCCGCAGCGTGTATTCCTTGCCGCGAAATCCGACCTTGAAGTCCTTTAGGACCTGCACGTCCGCGGAAAAGAAATCCGGAAAGCGGCCGGCTTGATTACGTAAACCCACGAAGTCCTGATTCTCGTCAACGGCGGAGTAAGGAAAACCAGTGCGCCAATCAATAACCGGGCTAAACGTTAAACCAAGCGGTAACCCGAATTCGCCCCAGAACAAGAATCGGTTCGGAGCGTCGAACGAAAGACGCGAGTATTCATTCGGCCGCACGATCGGGTTTCGGAGATTGCCGGCAAATATTCCGAAATCGTTCAGATCTCCGACAGTACGGCTTCGCGTGTACGAAAAGAAGAGGTCACGATTGTCCTGCAGCTTCAGACGTGTCATCAGCAGGAGTTCTCGATAGCTCGACCGGCCCGAGTTAGCAAGCAGATACAAACCCTCACTGGCCGTCACGCCGGCTACCGGATTGAGGATGAAGCCGCGCTTTGACTCGCGCTGTTCATAGCCGGCCCGGACTGATATGCGATCGGTAATTTCACGGTCGAATTGCAGATTCCAACCGACGCTATAGGGTGTCTCAATATCATCGTTCTCAAGGACATTCCTGAATAAGGTCGAGCCAACCTGCGTTATCCCGTCAGCGGCGAATCGACTAACAATCACACCTTGATCCTGTGTGAAAACTCCGACATTGAGTGGCACCTTTGAATAAAAGAGACCGACCCCGCCGCGAATGACCGTCTTATTATCCTCAAACGGTGAATATACAAATCCGAATCGCGGCGCGGCATTAAAGGATTCGCTAATACTGTCCCGATCAAAGCGTACGCCAAGATCGAGCGTTAGGTGAGGATTAATTGTCCATTTGTCCTGAACGAACAGCCCGACATCGGTCTTATTCCGACCGACTAGACCGCTGCCGGTATATGTCTGAAGTTGATTTAGCGTTCCGTCCGCACGCACTATGCGTACTGGCGAATTGACATTTGTTCCGTCGAAAGTCGTATATCCAAATCCGCCGCCGAATTTCCACGAATGCTGTCCGCCCCACTCGACAACAGGAGCGCTATATATTGTTTGTGCTTCATATCTTCGGCTTTCTCGGTTCTGCCGGTTAAAATAGCCGCCGGAATTAGTCTCCGGGGCAATAGCAAATGGCTCGCTGCTGTTGCCAAAAACATCAGCATCAGCCTGTTTTACACTAAAAGTCGTCTGCCAAACACCACCTTTGGTCGTCACATACTGATCGTTCAGGCCCAGCATCCACCCGCGCTGATGAAAATTGGCGGCCGTGTCCTGAGGGTTGAATGTATTTAGATTCACATAATCCAACTTCCGAGGAAATAACGTGAATGTTCCGGTCAATCGGTGCGTGTCGCTGATGTTGTAATCGATGCGAGTAAAACTATCAAAACTCTCGAGTTTTGAATCGCTTTTCAAGTCTGGCAAACTCTCCACGCGAGTCTGAATGAATCTGTATTCGAACGATTGAAAAAAGAACAGCTTATCTTTAACGAGCGGGCCACCAAAATTTAGCCGCGGTTTGATCGACTCAATTCCCCGAATGGAGCCGCCGCGTTCCCGCAGACGCGGAAAGAAATTCGTCAACCCGAAATTCCACTTGTTCGAACCCGATCGCGTCTGGAGCTGAACGACTCCCCCAGTAAAATTCCCGAATTCTGCCGAATACGGATTTGAAAATACCTGAACCGATTCGACCGCCTCAAGCGGCAGATCCACCGAGGCATTTCCGGTCACGGGATCATCACCATTCGCGCTTCCCACAAGGGTGCCGCTTTGTGACGCCGATGTGCCCTTCACGTTGATTAGCCCATCCGGGCCGCGAATGACGCCGGGAATCAGGGGCAGTGCTTCCTGGAATTTCTCCTCGAAAAGCGGAGTGTTCTGGAGATTCTTTGGGCTAAGGGATGACGCGACCGATGATTCCGTGACACTGATTTCGTTCGCACCGGAACTGATAGTTACGTTTGCCGTAACGCCGTCGAGGTCGAGTTGAATGTTCTCGGTTAGAATTTCACTTGCCCTGATCGATATTTGTTTCTTAACGCCGACAAATCCCTCGACCGTTGTTTCGAGTGTGTAAATCCCTGGATGTAGTTGCTCAAACTCATAGCTACCGGCATCGTCCGCGAAAATCGACAATGCCTCCGTCATACGCGAAGAGTCCGTCAGTATGATCTTCGCTCCCGGAACGTTGAGCGTTGACCCGTCAGGACCGATCGTGATCACTTCTCCCTTGAGCGTGCCGGGCGTCGTCTGAGAATATCCGACGCTGATGCTGAATATGATTGTTATAATGACCGCAATGGTCCAATACCTATATCTATTAATTTCTGCTTTCATGATGGTAACCTCTTCGATCAATCCTGTTTTCTGTGCTGCTCGCAGTTATTTTTGCTTCGCAAACGCCGGGGCCAGGTAGTTCTTCCCGTTCATCTTCATTCTGGACTAATCAGTCCATTTCTATTTAGAACCAACCAGTCCAGAATGTCAACTTGGGCATATCAAATTACAAAATTGATTTCTTTAACATCGAACCCGGCACTAACAAATAGGTCGCAGTGCATCGGGTTTATTCCTGCCTTGGCCTTTCATATCGCACATTTTGACGACTGACTGGCAGCAAGGGAGTCTCGAATACTGAATCCAGTAAACCAATAAGTAACTTGGCATTAGTTTGTCCTCGCGTTTTGAATTCTCGCTAACGCAGCCTTTCCATGTTCGACAATTGCTGCGTTGTCATCGGTTAGTGTGAAGAATCGGAGCGGCTCAACTGCCCTTCTGTCATTCAACCGACCGAGCGCATCGATCGTGTTCAATCGAACCCGGATATCCGAATCCCTTAACAGC
This sequence comes from Chloracidobacterium sp. UBA7659, assembly GCA_002483395.1. Taxonomy (GTDB): domain Bacteria; phylum Acidobacteriota; class Blastocatellia; order Pyrinomonadales; family Pyrinomonadaceae; genus OLB17. The sequence goes on from DLHV01000023.1 coordinate 8,736, forward strand.
GCGATGAGCGGTTCGACCGCCCGCTTGTCATTCAGGAGCCCAAGCGCGTATGCAGCACTGCCCCTGGAAACCGCATTTTGGTTCTTTAATACTCCGATCAAAGGCATTACCTGCCGCTTGCCGCCGACCATTACAAGCGCTATTGCCGCATTCCGACAAACGTCAAAATCATCGCTGTTCAACCATTCAAAAAGCTTCACGGTCGCGAAATCGCTCTTAATTTGTCCGAGTGCAATAGCGATTGGGGCACACGTCTGATGATCCGGGTCGTGCGGCAAAGAAAGTAAAGGTTCAACTGCCCGCTTGTCACCCAGAAGACCCAGCGCTACAGTTATGTTTCGTTGGAGAAGTGGTTCCGCCGAAGTTAATTCCGCGATCAATGGTTCAACCGCGCGACGGTCCCGAATAAGACCGAGAACAAATGCCGACGCAGCCTTGATGCGAGCCTCCGTGCTCGTCTTTAAGAGGTCGATCAGCGGAGTTACTGCCTCTCTGGCGCGAAGCTGACCAAGCGCAAGGATCGATTGCTCGCGAACATTTGCGTCGGTATCGTTAATCGATTTAACCAACAGCTTTATCGACTGTCGGTCGCCGAGTTGCGCCAGGAGCCGCGCTGCACTCGCTCGGTCATCAGCGTTTTTTGACTCAGCGAGCGTTGTTCTCAGCTCGGCAAGCTTCTCGCTGCCTGTTGTTGGCGGAGCGCCTTGGGCATTACTTTTTGATGTCAGTGAAATCAGAAGCAACAAACCGACCAACAGGATTATGATCTTCATATGCTGGCTCGCGCCTTGTTTCTGCGTTTCGGTTTCGAAACAACTTTGAAATTTCGAGTCTCTCATCAATATTCCTCCCAAGAATTACCGCTGCCGAACGAGATATGTTAAAACCCTCTGAAATTATTCCCCGCGAACCGCTTTGCGGGCGTTGTTCCATGAAATTGTATTAACCCGCGAGCAATTTGAAATGACTTTTCATTTTCGGTAAACGCGAGACTGATTTATCGACAAGCGGGGAATAATTCGGTGATAATCGAGCCTTTTGATAGAGAAGTAGTTTGTCAGTGGGGACGAAAATCTATGCTTGGACAAAATTCTGCAGCAAAAACAACGAACTGCCTACTGGAACGGACGATTGAAGAATTCGTTCGAGCCTCGAGTCTTATCGAATCGTTGGAAGGCCAGATATATACTCGGGGCCTTGAAACCCGTGGCAGCATTGGGGCGCACATAAGGCATAATTTCGATATCGCCAGCAGTTTTCTATCCGGGCTCCGAACAGGAAGGATCGATTACACCCTTCGCAAACGCAATTCTCATATAGAGCAAGACCGCCAATATGCGATTGTAAGGATTAGAGATCTGATAACGGTATTGCGGAGCATACCCGATGAAATGTTTAGCAGGCCGGTAGCTGTGCGTTCGGAAATCGACGATGAGGTATGGCACAGCTCAAGCGTGATGCGGGAGCTGGAGTTTGTCCATAGCCACACAGTTCATCATCACGCGCTCGTTGCTGAAAAATTGAAAGCCTTTGGTGTTGAGGTATCGGGCAGCTTCGGCGTTGCTCCCTCAACGTTGAAATTCTGGGCTGAAGGCAATCATAGCTAGTGACGAATGCATCCTTCGCCGGAGCGGCAAAAATCTAAGCCTCCTTTTGAAATAAATGCCTGAAATATTGTCATTGCTGAATCTCGAGAATGTCGCCGGGCTTTCGGCCGTCGCTGTTTTCTTCCTGTTCTTTTTTGCGACGTTTGTTAGCGAGGATGTCGCCTGTGTAACGGCCGGCGTACTGGCGGGTCAGGGAAGAATCTCGTTTGCCGTTGGTTTAACGGCTTGTTTCGCCGGGATATTCGTCGGCGACATCCTGCTTTACTGGACCGGCCGGCTTTTTGGCAACCGAGTTCTCGGATCGAAATTGTTCAGACGGTTCGTTTCTGACGCATCCGTATCAAAGGCTTCGAACTGGTTGGAAAGGCGCGGCCCTGCGGCCATTTTCTTGAGTCGCTTTGTTTCGGGCATGCGCCTTCCTACTTACCTGGCAGCCGGTGGGTTACGAACTCATTTTGGTTGGTTTACTCTTTACTTCTTGATCGCGTCCGCAATTTGGACGCCTGTCATTTTCGCATCGGCCGCATACGCGTCAGAAACATTCTTCTCAGGTGGACTGGTTATTGGAATCATCGCCACCGTTGTTGTGCTCAAACTAGCCCTGCATTTTTCCGCCTGGAAGAATCGCCGCCTGTTTATCGGGCGCCTAAAGCGGCTGGTCAATTGGGAATTCTGGCCGCTCAGCGTCTTTTATTTCCCCGTGGGTTTGTATATTGCGTTGCTGGCATTGAAACATCGGAGTCTTACGGTGTTCACTTCTGCGAATCCGGCGATTCAGGCCGGTGGTTTCATCGGCGAATCGAAACATGAAATTTACGAGGGCCTGCGAAGATCTGCGGCCGCTTCGCCCTTTTTGCTGCGTCACACAATGCTTTCCGTCGATGAAAAGGAAGGCATCAGCCAGCAAAAAGCCGCCCAGTTCATTGCCGAAAACGATCTACAGTTTCCGATTATACTGAAACCGAACTCCGGAGAACGCGGTAAAGGTGTCCGACTCATTCGCAGTTTACCCGAACTCGCCGAGCGAATCAGTGCTCTTGACGCCGATTCGATCTTGCAGGAGTTTGCCTACGGGGTTGAGGCCAGCTTTTTTTACTTTCGCTATCCGAACGCACCGAACGGCGCGATATTCTCGGCCACCGAAAAGCGGTTTCCGAAAGTCGCGGGCGACGGGATGAGCGACCTGGAGACTCTCATGCTTCGCGATCCGAGAGCGGTTTGTCTGGCGCAAAAATATCTGGAACAGAATATCGAAAGGCTTGAGTACGTGCCCGCCGAGGGTGAAGAAGTTCAGATCGTCGACATTGGAACGCATTCCCGTGGGGCGATCTTCGTCGATGGCGGATGGCTGAAGACCGCGAAGCTTGAGCAAACGATCGACGGTATATGCCTGGGATTCAGCGGCTTTTATTTTGGCAGATTCGACATCCGGGCAAAATCATTCGACGATCTGATGAACGGCGAAGATTTCAAGATTGTTGAATTGAACGGCGTCACCTCCGAGTCGACCAATATTTATGATAAGAGATTTTCGCTATGGGATGCGTATCGAATTTTGTTCAGGCAGTGGGCCATCGCGTTCGAGATCGGATCGGAAAACCGTAGGCTCGGTATAAAGCCGGCCGGTTTTTTTGACCTTGCTAAACTCGTGTTATTCAACCGGACCGAAAGCGTTAAGTCGGTTGCGTCGAGGGCGTCGGTCACCTAGAAAAAATGTGTGCTGTATTTTTTGCGTATCAGATGGACGGCGAATTTCCCCTGATCATGCTCGCCAATCGGGACGAGTTTTATGATCGGTCGACCGAAGAGGCTCGAAACTGGACGGACTTTCCGCAGATATTTGCGGGCCGCGACCTGGCCGGCGGCGGAACCTGGCTTGGCGTGAACGAATCCGGGAAATTTGCGGCAGTAACGAATTATCGAGATCCTTCGGCGCCAAAAGGGAATCGATCGCGGGGAAATCTTGTTGCGGACTTCCTTAAAACGGACGAATCGGCGGCTCGATACCTGAAAGAGATCGCAAAACAGGCCCGCGAGTTTTCAGGGTTCAATTTATTGATCGGTGAGATCAATTCCAGTCGGAACGAGATGTTCTATTATTCGAACCGGACGGACGGCGTCAATAAACTTGAGCCCGGGATTTACGGGCTTAGCAATCACCTGCTCGATACGCCCTGGCCAAAGGTCCGGAAAGGAAGATCATTTCTGAAAGAGAATCTTGGCCAGGGCATTTCGGCCGAGGCGTATTTTCAGTTTTTGATGGACGATACGCTGGCCGATGATGCGGACTTGCCCGATACGGGCATCGGCTACGAACGCGAAAAGGCCCTATCGTCCATTTTTATCAAAACGCCAGATTACGGCACCCGCTGCTCGACGGTGCTCACCTTCGACAAGGATCTCAAATTTGAGCTTGTCGAGAAGACATTTGTTTGACGGTCGCCGAAGAACATTCGTCGGTATTTGTCGTTCAGCGTCTGCACATCGAAGATCACAAAGAAATCAATGGTCCCGAAGGCGTGGTCGATGACAGGCTCTCCGCAGACCTTTGCGCCGATCCTCAGGTACATATTAAAAAGACTCGGAAGCTCAACGGCGGCGACCATGCTTTCGGCCGAGCCGGCCGTTAACGCGCACGCCTTGTCATCCCGCGGCCGAACGCGCAGTTCAGTGTGCAAAAACTTTTCTTTTTTTAGATATTGAAAGGCATTCGTGCCCACCTCGCAGTTGGTGGTGAAGATCGAGCAACACCCGAAAAGGAATCGCTTATCCGTTTCCTTTATATAATCCGCCAATCCCTGCCAGAGCAGGAAAAGCACTCTCGTATTCCGATGATCATATGCTATGCACGCGCGGCCGATCTCGACCGCGTTTAACAACACATCAGCCGGAAGATCTTCGATACTGAATTCAGTAAAGGAATAGAAATCCCGCACGTCGCCGGCGGTTTCGATCGAATTTAACCGGTAGGTCCCGACGGTCTTTTGAGTTCGCTTTTCGACCACGATCAAGTGTCGGCAGCGATAGTCAAATTCGTCAAATTCGAGACCGATTGATTCGTCCGATGGCACCTCGCCCGCAAGTTCAAGATCAAAAACTTCATAACGCAGCCGCAAAGCCGATTCGATGTCCTTTTGGGTCTGGGCAAATCGCACTTCGTATCGATCGGACGACAGTTCGCGATCCGACGTATGCGTGGGCGGTGATTGGCGGGTCAGTATTGGCATTACTTTATCGCTGCGGCAAGCTGTTTTGGATCGAGCGGAACACGCTTCATCAGCTTATTTGCCAGATCGGGATCTTCACGTAATCCGGTAATCAACATCATGATCTCCTCGGGCGAAAAGTAGGTTCGGCGTTTCGAATCAATCTTGTCCGCTGGGAGGTTGCCATATAGCCATCTACGGTATTCGATCAGCCCTTCGCCGTATCCTCGCGAGATCGCCATTAGGTCGGCCTTACGCTCGAATTCCCTGGTAAACTTCCCGCTTGTCAATCTAACGAGCCCGAGCAATTGGAACCAGTTCTTGCGCTTGTAATACAGAGCATGAGCTAATTCATGCGCGATGACCGCTCGCAGCGCAGTTTCCGGGGCATTTCGATCAAAGACCGCGGGATTAACGTAGATAATTATTTGAAGCCGTCTAAACGTCAAATACCGGGTTATCGAGAACCTCGCCTTAAAAAAATTCGATTCGCTCTTGAACGTTTCGATCTTTATTTTAGCCTCAGCAATTTCCAAATATGATCTCCCACGGACCTCGTTAACCAGCTTCCGCGTCCTTTCAATAGCGGACTTTTGATCTGCCGACTGATCAGACGGCAATTTCGTCTGCCGGGCCTCGGCAAGGGCGAGTTCCGAAAACGCCGACATAACAAAAAGCAGCAAGACTCCCCCTATAAAAGGTCCCCTTCGAAGCATATAATTTGCCCTTTTCGCCCGCCTCTGGCTTCCCTGCCTCATTAATCGGTCATTTTTGTCCGAGACGTCAATCCCGAAGTTGGCTTAGAAAATCAACTGGCGTAAAAACGACCCTAAGACGCTTTACCACCTTTCCATCGCCGTTCAATAACCACAACGTCGGAAATCCGGATACATCACGCTTTTCGAGGAACTGCTGCCCCTCTTCGGATTCGTACTCGAGCCTGGTAAAAATAAAGTGTTCGCCTATAAACTGTTTAACGCGGTCATCTGAAAAAACAGTGCTGTCGAGTTTCCTGCACGTAGAGCACCAAATTGCCGAAACGTCCACCAGGACCAGCCTATTCGCTGCCCTGGCTTTGGCCAACGCCTCCTCAAGCGGGATGCTAACCAGCCCGGTGCCTTCGACGGCCTGTCTGCCCCAGTAACTCTGCACTTCGACACTCAGAAAGTATGCTCCCAGTGCGATTGACGCGTACAACAGCACTGAAACCAATCTCTTTGGAAAAATGCGTTTCATACTTCTTCCGGCACGCTCTGCCGGCCGCTAAACGGATTGCGAAAATATGCTATACCCGCGAGAATTATCATTACCGAAAGCGGCAAGATTGCCATCATTGTCTCGTCGTGGGTCACATGCGTGAATAGAGCACCGACCATTATCAGAATCAGGCCTAATGCAGCGGCCGCCGAGGTTCGCGGGATCAATAAACCGATCGCCCCAAGGATCTCGAAAAATCCAATTACCAGATAGATCTTGTCGGGCATTCCCCAGCGTTGGAAATTCGCTACGGTTTCCGGATCACCCATTAGTTTTGGCAAAGCCATCATAATAAATAATCCTGCCACCATTATTTGGAATATCCATGAAATAACGTTTTTTGTTTTGGATTGTGCCATAGTTTTCCACCTCGAACCGTTCTTGATATTTCTGTATGAAGGAAGGCGTCGAAGGCTCGAATTATTCCCGTCGAGGCAATTTCTCAAAGAAAAAAAGAAGCCGGACCTCGCGGTCAGACTTCTTTCTCCTGTTGCTGTGTCTCCGGAAAACACAGCGGTTTGTCTAAGTTACAATTGAAAACCGTTTTCAATAAGGAGCGGTCGGGAAAACCTGGCTCCTAAAAACTGACCTTAACTCCCGCCTGCAGCAGACGAGGCTGCGATGGGAGAATGCCGCGTGATCGATCAACAATAAAGGTCCGGTCGAAGATGTTCTTTCCTGTCACAAAGAATGTCGTCTTCCACGCCTCGACTTTGTAATTCGCGGTCGCGTTCCAGTACGTCTGTGCAGGGATAGCCCCAATCTGACCATTTGCGGTAGGATTGATGGCGTTAAGGTCATCACCGAACTGTCTTCCCACGAATATGTTCTCTACGAACGCGTCTATTCCTCGCGGATGGGAATAGCCAAGGCTTGTTGTAAGTTGGTGTTTAGGGACGTAAGGAAGGCGGTTTCCGGTAATAATACAGCTTGTCGCCGAGAATCGCCGATCGGCCGGACAGTATAGGTTAAGGACTCCTGCCGAAGTTACCGTGCTAAGGCGGTCGCCCCTGAATTCCGCGATTGGAAGGTACGTGTAAGCGGCGCGAACGTAGAAATTATGTGACGAATTGAAAATGCTCCCGCTGTCGAGCGAACCCGTGAATTCAAAGCCTTGCTGCAGTGTTGCCCCGCCGTTTGTAAACTGAGTGCCGCTTGCGATCGATGCAGCGACGATTTGGTTCTCGTAATCGTTCCGGAAGAAAGTCGCGACTATTTCGCCGCCACGGAAAGGACGAGTGCGGACACCCAGTTCATAGTTCCAGCTTAGTTCGGAGTCGAGATCGCGCAAGCCTCCTGCATCGGTCACAACGTCCTCCACTCTTGGCGGGGCGAACCCACGGTGAACTCCGGCAAAAACCGTAGTATTCTTCAGTCCCGAATACGCCACCCCAAAGCCGGGTACCACTTCTGTTAGAGAGGTATTGCCGGTCACGCCGGCACCGCGGTTAAAAAGCAGGTTCGACCGCTCGTAATCGATCCTTTCAATCCGGACCCCAGGGGTGAAAGCCAAATCCTTCCATACAAAGCGGTGTTGAATAAAACCCGAATACGCAAAGGCTTTTCGTTCATTCTGCTCGATCAGCAAACCGTCACGGGAAGTCGGAAGGTCACCATATTTTCCGAGCCGATCCTGATCCTCTCGGTGGATGCGGAAACCGATGTTCATTTCATTGCGGACCGCACCCAGGTCAAAGTTCAGGTTAAGCCGCGGCTCTACTCCGATAGTCNNATAGTCAAGTAGTCGCGCAGGTTCCCGCGATTTCCGCACGTTGTGCTGAGATCTGCAAGGCTAAGGCAATCCGCATCGCTGATCGGGTTGTTCGGATCCGCGGGCCTGAAAAGCCTGAAGGGGCGTTCATTCGAGTTCGAGGTCTGCCTCCACCAGTCACGGGAAAAATAGTTCGAGTAGAAGTTCGTGGTGAGGCTGATCTTTGAGGTCAGCACGGCCGCATGCTGCAGCGAAAAGCCGTACCTGCGGCCGTAGAAGAAATCGTTCTTGAAAATATTCCCGCGCGGGCTCGACGCAAACTCGGCTTCTGTCGCTCCCGTATAGGTTAGATTTGAGTCTTCGCGGTAGAAAGTAAATTTCGCGGTCAAGGAGTTATGAGGATCGATCTCGTATGTCGCCTTCGAAGCGATATCGTATAGCTTGAAGCTTGTGTTTTCGCGCGACCCGTCACCCTGCTTGTGGTTGAAATTGAAGATCGTCCCGAGTTTGCCGAATGTCCCGCCAAACCCCGCTCCGCCGTTGAAAAACGAACGGTTCCCGCCCTCGAGCNNTTAAATTGAAGGTCGGCTTTTGCGGCGGATTCGGTGTTATGTAATTTATCACTCCGGCTATCGTCTGCGGGCCGTAGGCGATTTGCCCGGATCCTTTAAGAACCTCGATCGATTCGTAACGCTCGACAGGTGGGTGGTAATACGAAGCGTTATCACCGTACGGTGCATATGAGAGCGGAAGGCCGTCTTCAAGCAGTAAGACCTTTGTCGACCGGGTCGGGTTTGTGCCGCGAATTCCGATGTTGGGCCTGAGCCCAAATCCTTCTTCATCGCGGACGTTGATCCCGGACACCTTCCGCAACGCTTCTGAAAAATTGAAAACCCGGGCATTCTCGAGCGCTTGTCGCTCGATCCTCTCGATCGAACCGGGCACCTCGTTGAGGCTCTCCGGGGTTCCGGCCAGATAGTTTGCCGTGACCGAAACCTCCGCGGCGACCTGTGCTGCCTGGAGGACGAAATCAATGTTGTTCACTCCGTTCGGCGATAGCCTAAAATCTCGTACCGTCGAACCGAAGGTCTCGGCTGCAACCGATAGGCGATAGTTCCCTGCCGCCAAACCTGTAAAATGAAACTTGCCGGCGGCATCCGAAACGGCTTCGCGTTCAAAGCGGACATCGATACGGGACAGAGAAAGGCGGGTTCCTACAACTGCCGCGCCACGTTCATCCCGAACGCTTCCCTCCAAGCTTAACCGATTTTGGGCAGGTAAAGAGAGACTAAGAGTCAACACAAAAAAGATGGTAAAAATAACCCGGAGCAGGAACATACCAGACATCGACCTCACTAGAATTTTTTAAATGCAATTGAAATTCACTTTCAATAAAGTTGAATTCTAGGTTGGATAGCAAGGGTTGTCAAGAAGGCATCCGTACTTGCGAAAATTTTGTTGACCAACGCGATTCCGCAGACTCAGCGTTTACCTGATTAGGTTTAGTTTATGAGCCAATCTTATATGACGTGTCGCGGTAAATTCGTCATCCAGTGGCACCGCTGTATTCGGCTTCAAAACCGCTTGTTTTTACCTGCACTTCGCTGACGATATCGTTGACGACATTCTGCATGTTTCTGAGCTGTCCCGTTCGAAAATTGGTGACTTCCAAGCCATCCACGATAAACGTGTTTTCCGCCTCCGAAGACCCATCTATGTTAAACCCGGCTCCTAAAGGCTCTTCGCGAACGGCGGGCGAACCCGTAGCACGCCTGAAAACTTGGTATTTGCCTTTGGCGTCAGCTCGATCCATTTGCTTATACTCGTCTGTATCTTATTGCTTCCGGAGTCGAATCGTCGCCACGTCTGCGGACGTGACCTCGCGGTCTGTCCGAGCGTCACGAGCACCTCGGATGTGATCTCTTGAAATCCGGGATGCCCGCGCGACTCTAAATGTTCCGTCGCTGTTCGCGGTCAGTTTTCGCCTGAACCCGATATCGACTCCGGTCTCACCTCGATCTCAGCGCCCGCAACGGCCGCGGTGTTTTGGTCATTAACTGTTCCGTCGATATCACCCGTCCTCTCTTGTCCGAAAGCCGCTGCCGTCAGTCCAAAAGCGAACAGAGACATAATCGAGAAAATCCTAACAATTCTTCTCATCTCTTTGCTCCTTACCTAATGAATTGTGGATGTCGAGATTCTCTACATCTCTGGGACTTTTGGTTGGGACATTGACAACAGAAATATTTCAACATCAAAAACGATTACGCTATTCGACGTCTTGAATTTCCATAATCTGTAGGAATTATGAAGAGTTTTGCCGGTTTTATTCCTGGATAATCATCACAACGAGAAATATTATTTGTCGGTAAATATCTCGGTTTTTGGCCGGAACGCCAGCCACGCAAAGGCGAAATAATCTCCGTGGCTGATCTGTTGAAGTTGTCGCCCTTTCAGTTTCCCGGCAACCGCGTGGCCGAACACATTCCAGCGGGACCTCGTTTGGTCATCGACGAATTCGTCTCTGTCGTAAACGAAGGTTAATTCGATATCGCCGATCACGGGCAGGAACACTCCAGTTGAGCCGACATTTTTAGATTCGCTGATCTGTTGCTCATCGAGCGCCGAGGCAGCTCCGTCAGCGTGAAATATCACGATCCTGGTTTCGCCTAATCGATCATGGATAACTCTTCGCTTCTCTGTGATGGCGTGCGGATAAGCTTTCGTAAATGCATTCAGTTCGACCGTAACAACCTTTTCCATCGGTTTCAGACGCTCATCGGGTTTTGCGCGATATAGAAAGGGCATTTTGGTAATATCGTCATAACCCCGATAAGGATTATTTCCATAGTCGCGGCGATGACCTGTTTCCCGCGAAAGGACCTTGCCTCGCGGAAAAGCTTTGGAGAATTGTCCGAAACTGACGATCTGGCTTGGGAATTGTCGAAGCGTTTTTCCGGTCAAATCCCCAGCGATCGCCTCGCCTGAAATCTGCTGCCACCAGCTTTCCGTTTCGCGGTCGTACATCACCATGTCGGAATGCCGAAGCATGCCGGAAACGCCAAAACTATAGACCTTTCCGTCGAGTCGGCGGTCGAAGGCGATCGCAGCGTAGCAGAGCGGACAAAAGGTGACCGTAACGGGTTGGCCTTTTATTTCATCGTTCACAATTTCGTGCCATATCAATATTTGCAAAGGATATGCCCGCGCTTCATCAGCGATTTTGAGCGAGATAACCGGCTCGTTTGGTTTTAACCATTGTTGGGCTTCGCCGATTGAAGCAAATCTCGGCTTATCAATCGCCGGGATGCCGTCCTTTGGCGGGCCGCCGGAGATGATCTCCGAAAAATCGATGCTCGATTTGCCGAAATTCGTGCGCGGCCATTCCCGCTTCCAATCTGCGGGGGCTTGCCCGGCGAAGGCAATCGCACCGAACAGCGCCATAAAAGCCAGCAACGTCATGAGAAACGTAACTTTCATACCCGGAANNATGCCGTCCTTTGGCGGGCCGCCAGACATCAGTTCGCTCAATTCAACGGAACGCTTCCCGATGTTTGTTTTCCAATCTTTTGTCGTTTCTTCTTTCGACCGAACATCCGATTTTTCCTGCGAAAAAACACAGCAGACCATCGCCGATGAAATCACTGCGACCGCCATAAATACTCTGATTGATCCGAATTTCATTGTTCTCTCCTCGAAGTGCTCATTGTCAGAAAGATATTCGGTTTCAGTAACTTTATTCCCGAAGACCGTCATTTTGGGGTTTTTCACAACCAGCGGAATAAATCACAGGTTGTTTCGTATCAGTAGGCAATGAAAATAATCGTTGCAAAAGAACACGCGCCTCTGGAAAAACGCGTGGCACTTATGCCGAAATCGGTCCGACGGCTGACAACCGAGGGAGTTGAAGTTTTTATTGAACAGGTGCAGGAGTGCTTGCCAACGCCACTGATAGTGACTACGCGGAAGCAGGGGCAGAGATATTCTCGGCTTGGCCGAATATTGAAAGAGAGATTGCATTTGTAGTATCAGTTGACCGGCCGAGCGATAAGGTCCTGCGCAAGCTCAATGAGCATTCGGCCGTGATATCTTGATGCTTCGGCCGCTGGACGAACCGCAACAGCTCAAAATATTTCTCAACAAAATTTAACGGCATTTTCTCTGGAGATGATTCCGCGAACGACGAAGGCTCAAACAATGGAT
>DLHV01000023.1:20738-31012 GCA_002483395.1 Chloracidobacterium sp. UBA7659
TCCCGAAAATATGTCCAATGCTGACAACGGCCGCCGGGACTGTCCCGCCTTCCAAATTTTTGATTATCGGCGCGGGCGTGGCCGGGCTTCAGGCGATTGCGACGGCACGCCGGTTGGGCGCGATGGTCGAAGCCTTTGACATCAGAGCGGCGGCAGGCGAAGCCGTCCGTTCGCTCGGCTCTAAATTTCTCGAGCTCGGAATCGATGCTGAAGGCGATGGCGGTTACGCGAAAGAAGTTGGCGAAGAGATCTTGGACAAGAGCCGCGGGCTGATAGAAAAGCACGCTGAAAACGCAGATTGCATCATTTCGACAGCGCTCGTGCCGGGCAGAAAGGCACCGCTTTTGATACCGTCAATCCTGAAGCCCGCGACAATCCTAATAGTGCGATTGCGGGAATGCCGATTATCGAAGTTGACCGCGCCAAAAACGTCATTGTTCTCAAACGCGGCCAAGGTCGCGGTTTCTCAGGACTTGAAAATCCCTTGTTTTACAAAGAAAACACGGCTATGCTCTACGGCGATGCCAAGGCAAGTCTGTCGAATTTAGCTCAGGCAATTAACCACGCTTAACAAATAGTTGCCGAAAACGGCATTTGTCCGATTGGCGTTACGCCGCCAGGCAGGACGACGAGTTTTTTCCGGCTGGTTGTAGCATATAAGGTGCAGGCGGCCCGGAACATTTGATCACATACCCTGAATTGATTGGTCAGTCGCACCGTTTTCATTCGTATTTTTTTAAGGCTCGCAGGATGGGTGAGAAGCCAATCGACACTTGATCCTCGCCGATTCTTAAGCAATATCTCAATCACTGCTTCGAGCAAGTTGCCCTGGTAGTTTATTGCTCCATTGGTGCGTTGATTAACCAACTCTGGACTAAAAGCACTCCCCGTTACATGAAGAATTAGAGATTTGGATAGAAAGAGTGACGTTTAGGAAGGCTTGGGAGCAATCAGGCGCACATGGCATTCGATCTTAAAAGGGCCGCAAACCGGGTCCCGATGCGACCATCCGTACGCAGACACATAAGCGTCTCGTATCTGTTATTGTTTGCCTAGAATAAGCGGCACGCCTCTTGCGGTATGGCTGAGGAGATCTCTCCAAATGGGAAGGGCTACACGTTTGAACAAGAAACTATTAGGAAGCGGAGAATTATGACAATTGACATGGTGCCGGAAAAATTAGCCTATTCGATCGGGGAGTTGGCCGAGCTATCGACTCTTTCAGTCCCCAAGATTCGCAAGGATATTAGAAGCGGAAAACTAAGAAGCAAGAAAAAGGGTACCCGGCGGATCATTCTTCGCGATGACGCGATGAGGTATCTGGCAACGGACGATACTAAAATTCCTGTTCAGACAACTGCTTTTTGATTCAAGAAGTTTCTTCTAACACTCGGCGCGGCAACCTCGTCGTTGATGAAATATATTCTCGCTTGCGTTATGATCGCTGTTGACAGCTTGAGCAAAAACGGAAAATCGCCAAAGGAGAATGTAGTGGAAAATGTAACAATCCCCTGCACTTCTGGAGTGATACTGAGTGACCGCAATTCTTCGAAAACTCAGTAAAAATCGGCCTGTGACGCTCAGTAACACTCTGTCGCTTTTGGCCAAAATTGATTTGTAATCATCGGGTTCGCTCCCTATAGATGTATTATTGAATCGATTGGCCGATACAAATTTATCAAAATTTCTATAGGCGAAACCATTCTGACGAGCTAAAGGCAACGTAGTAGCGGTTGCATTCTGACGTGGGTACTACAAGTTGTGAGGAGAAGAATTATGCCGTAATCCCATTGTCCAGTTTATTCGTAAAAGAACTGGACATTATCTAGAATTTGAGTATTCTATAAGTCGGGTATGAGTACGGCTAGAGATATAATGAATACGATTGATAGGTTTCCGAAGGGGTACGTGTTCACCTACGGAGATTTTGACGCGGATGTACGAAAAAAGGAAGCCGTTATAAAAGCCCTTAACCGGATGGTTGCGTCGGGTAAGATAGCTAAGCTGTCGAAGGGGAAATTCTACAAGCCGGAAAGCACTCCGTTCGGTGAACTTCAACCCGACAGAAAACAGATCGTCAAAGATCTGCTTGAAGAAAATGGCAAGATCACAGGCTATCTGACCGGCTTAAGTATTTACAATCAGCTGGGATTGACGACGCAGGTTAGCAACACGCTGCAGATAGGGAAAAATCAGATTCGACCAAGTTTCAAAAGAGAGCGCTATACGATCACATTCATTCAGCAGAAGAACACGATCACGAAAGAAAATGTTCCGCTACTTCAGGTGTTGGATGCAATCAGATATATAAAGAAAATTCCTGATACTACGATCGAATCGAGCTGCAAACGGCTTCTGGCAATTCTGAAAGGTATCTCCGATAAAGATAAAAAATCTTTGGTACGGCTGGCATTAAAATATCCGCCTGCGACACGGGCTTTGTTAGGAGCTTTATTAGATCAAATGCAGCAGACTGGCCTAACTGAGCGGTTGCTGCGATCGCTGAATCCAATCACCAAATACAAATTGACAGGTGCCGCCAAAGTGTTCTCAACCGCCGATAAGTGGAACATCGCATGAACCTGCACGAGAACAAAATCCTATTCCGGCAAGCGGTGCAGTTTACGGCCGACCAGTTGAAGATCCCTGCGGTTTATGTCGAGAAAGATTATTGGGTCACTTATGTTTTACACGCGATATTCAATAATGAGATCGGCAAGGAAACGATTTTCAAGGGTGGAACTGTATTATCCAAAAGCAAATTGATCGACAGATTTTCGGAAGATATCGATCTGGTCGTATTGCGCAACGAAGGCGAATCGGACAGCAAAATGAAGACAAAGCTGAAAAAGATAAGCACACTGGTTGGTTCGATATTGCCGGAAGTTGAGATCGAAGGCATTACCAACAAACTGGGAATGATCCGCAAGACTGCTCACACATACAGCAAAGAATTAACCGGCGATCTCGGACAAATTCGAGATGTGATCGTTCTGGAATCAACTTGGCTTGGGCATTACGAACCTTCTTCAAACCAATCGCTCAGTTCGCTTGTAGGTGAAATGATGGCGAACAGCGAACAGGCGGCGATCGCAGAAGAATACGGTCTGATACCATTTGAGGCTAAAGTATTAGATGCGACTCGAACGTTTTGTGAAAAGATAATGAGCTTGGTCCGGTTTTCTTACACTGAAGATCCTTTGGACGATCTTAAGAAGAAGATCAGGCACACATACGATCTGCACAAACTCTTGCAGCATGAGAAGGTCCTCGAATTTTTCAATTCGCCTGCCTTTGAAATAATGATGCTGAAAGTCGCTAACGATGATGCGGTAAGTTTTCGAAACAATAATCAATGGCTCGTTCATCATCCAAGCGAAGCTCTTATCTTCAAAGATCTCGAATCCGTTTGGGGTGAACTAGAGCCGGTCTATAACCCGGATTTCGCAAATTTGGTTTATGGCGTTCTTCCAAAAAATGAAGAGATACTGCAATCATTAGATCTGATCCGGGAAAGACTGAAACCGATAGCTTGGACCATTGAATCGCTGTGAATTAAGATGTATATTGGTTCGCAAGTCGGCAGCGGAAAAGACTCAAGAAATCATTCAGGCCGACCTTTCGGAAGTCTACCAGTTCCTAACGTCCCTGAAGCTGCACCGCGAAAATTGTGTCATGGATTGTGACATAACCCCTCGAAATTCGACCGATTTTCACCATTTAGCACCCGGTATCACGGTATGGACGAATCGCTCATAAATATTGGAAATAAAGATGCTTAGTGACATTCAGCGATGGTCTGAAGCAAGAAATTTTGTCTTCTGTTAACCGAAGGGTTGTAAGTTCGAGTCTTACCTGCGGAGCCAATCAAATCAACAAAATGGCATAACGTAACAGTTGTGCTATTTTTTTTCACCCACTTCTGCGGACGTTTATCCTGTCCTCTTTACGAAAGATTTGATCCCTCGCTGGGAACGTAGGCGCCGTCGCCTGCATGAGTGAGGAGCCCGAACAACACCCGTAATTCGACAATTTGAGGATCGAACGGATTGACGCCGCTGGAAAACGCGGTGTAGCAGGCGAGAGCTACTGCGTTCCCAGGGAAGAACTTTCAATCTTGACTAAAAAGTAATGATTTGTAATAATCTTTCTAGTGGTTACTAATCCCTTAATCGAGTTTAGCTTATGAAGATTTCGTCACAAGAGGAATATGGGCTTCGATGCCTGGTGCAGCTTGCGAATCTGCGCGACGGCGAATCGCTGACGCTGCCGCAGATAGCCGAGCGCGAGGGCATTTCGGCTGCCAACGCAGGCAAGCTGATGTGGCTTTTGAACAAGGCGGGCTTCGTTCACTCGACACGCGGAACGAAGGGCGGCTATTTCCTGTCGCGTCCGGCCGAAGATATCCGGCTGAGCGAGATCATCAAAGTGCTTGACGAAGACGTGATGAACAAGCATTGCGACAGCTATACCGGCGTGCTGGATTCGTGTGTTCATAACGGCGATTGCGGTATAAGGCCGGTCATTGTGGGTTTGCATGAGATAGTCGAAAATGCGCTGTCGCGGATAACTCTGGCACAGCTTGTCGGCACGGAAAGCTCAGTGGATACGATGTTCCATAAGATTCAGGGAATTCATCGCATCATAGAGCCGCAAAGAGTTTGAGGAAGGAAATTAGCCACAGATGAACACGGATGAACACAGATTTTTAAGAAGGAATCAGCAGATTTGTCGAATATCTTATCGGTGTTTATCTGTGTTCATCTGTGGATGAAAAGCATATATGTCAACAGCAGCAGAAATTTTAACAAATCGGGAATACAAATATGGCTTCGTAACGGACATTGAAACGGAGACGATAGCCAAAGGCCTCTCCGAGGACACGATCCGGCTGATCTCTTCGAAAAAGAACGAGCCGGGATGGCTACTCGAGTTTCGGCTGAAGGCTTACAGGAATTGGCTGAAGATGACCGAGCCCGATTACTGGGCAAATTTTGATTACCCGAAGATCGATTTTCAAAACATTTCGTATTATTCGGCGCCGAAACAGAAGGAGAAAAAGGCAAGTCTCGACGAGCTTGATCCCGAATTGCTGCGGACTTTTGAAAAGCTCGGCATTCCGCTCTCAGAGCAGAAAATGCTTGGGAATGTGGCGGTTGACGCTGTTTTCGATTCGGTTTCAGTTGCGACTACATTCAAGAAAAAGCTAATGGAAGCGGGTGTTATTTTCTGCTCGTTTACCGAGGCGGTTGAGCTGTATCCCGACCTTGTTAAGAAATATCTCGGCTCGGTGGTGCCTGTGAATGACAACTATTACGCGGCCCTGAATTCGGCGGTATTCTCGGACGGTTCGTTTGTTTTTATCCCAAAGGGCGTCCGCTGCCCGATGGAACTTTCGACCTATTTTCGCATCAACACGCAGGAATCAGGGCAGTTCGAGCGGACGCTGATCGTCGCGGAAGAAGACGGTTATGTCGCGTATAATGAAGGCTGTACGGCACCGCAGTTCGATACGAACCAGCTTCACGCGGCGGTCGTCGAGCTTGTAGCGTTGGACGACGCTGAGATCAAATACTCGACCGTGCAGAACTGGTATGCGGGTGATGAGAACGGCAAGGGCGGTATTTATAATTTTGTGACGAAACGCGGAGCGTGTCGCGGCGTGAACTCGAAAATTTCGTGGACGCAGGTCGAGACCGGTTCGGCGATCACATGGAAATATCCGTCTGTGATCTTGCAGGGGGACAATTCGATCGGCGAATTTTACTCGGTCGCGCTGACAAACAACGCGCAGATCGCCGACACCGGAACGAAGATGATCCATCTCGGCAAAAACACGAAATCGACGATCATATCGAAGGGAATCTCGGCGGGGAAATCGAATAATTCTTATCGTGGTTTGGTAAAGGTGATGCCTAAGGCTTCGAACGCACGCAACTATACACAGTGCGATTCGATGCTGATCGGCGGCAAGTCGGAGGCGAACACGTTTCCGTACATCGAGGTGATGAATAGTTCTTCGAAGGTCGAGCACGAGGCCACGACATCGAAGATCAGCGAGGACCAGCTATTTTATTTGCAGCAGCGTGGTATTTCGCAGGAAGATGCGGTTTCGTTGATCATTAATGGCTTTTGTAAAGAGGTGTTTCGCGAGCTGCCGATGGAATATGCGGTGGAGGCAACGAAGCTTTTGGGGTTGAAGTTGGAAGGAGCGGTTGGGTAATGTCAGACCGGGAGCGATAGCGACTGAGCTCTTCTCCGTCGCGTACGAGAGAACCACCCCGTCAGCCGAAGCGGCTGCCACCCCTCCTTCGTAAGGAGGGGAGTTTTTCGGTCGAGACGACAAGGTTGAAATTGTAGGGTGTGTTGGTTAAGCGTTGCTTAGTACGACAGGAGTAAACGATTATGGAAGGCGTACAAATGGGACTTGCCCCCGCAGGGGCGGAATTTGATGCGGTGCTGCACGAGCAGCTTGTGGATCGGCGTGAACGGCTGCAGATCGCGAAATCACGGAGCGGTTTTGATCCGGATTTTTCGCGGCTTTTGGGCGAAGTCGATGCGGCGTTGATGCGATTTGAAAAGGGTACTTACGGGCTTTGCGAGGAATGCCATGACCCGATCGAGCCTGAGCGATTGCTTGCCGACCCGTTGATGCGCGTATGTCTCGGCGATCTTACCGACAGGCAAAGGCAGGCGCTCGAAAACGATCTGGAACTGGCGTCGGCAATCCAAATCGGCCTTCTTCCGAAAACGGACCTTGCCTCGGAATTTTGGCAAGTCGATTTTCATTATCAGCCCGCCAGCATTGTCAGCGGCGACTATTGTGATGTGATCGCCCATGACGGCGAGCTTTATTTTATACTCGGCGATGTTTCTGGAAAGGGAATGGCGGCAAGCTTATTGATGTCGAACTTGCACGCAATGTTCCATTCTTTGGTGCCGTTGGGCCTGCCGATGCATGAATTGATGGGCCGCGCAAACCACCTTTTTTGCGAGAGCACCTTGGCGAATCAATATGCGACGCTTATATTCGGCAAGGTGAATTCAAAGGGCGAGGTCGAGATCTGCAACGCGGGCCACCTGCCGCCGATCGTCGTCAAGAGCGGCGAGAATGTTACACTCGACGCAGCCGGATTGCCGCTCGGGTTGTTTTGCGACAGTAATTTTGCGGCCAGTTGTTTCCGGCTGGAAGCCGGCGAAACTCTTCTTCTTTATACTGACGGCGTGACTGAGGCGAATGACCACACCGAGGAGGAATTTGGAATCGCGAGGCTGCTGGAATCGATAAATGGCTCATACGCAGGCGAGCCGGCCGGCCTTGTGAGAAATTGTGTTTCGGCGGTCGAAACCTTTCGGGGCAGGACACCGCCAAACGACGATCTTACTTTGATGGCGGTGAAATTTGCCGGAGCGCAGAATTGAAATATGGAAAAGGTTCAACCACCAAATCAGCCGACTCCGAAAGGCCATTATTCGCCATGCATCGTTCATAACGGCCTTGTATATGTGTCGGGCCAGTTGCCCATGGACCTCGTCACGCGCGAACCATTTGCGGGTGCGATCGAAGGACAGACGGAGCTTGCTTTGCGAAACGTTGAAGCAGTGTTGCATGCGGCGGGCAGCGATCTTCAGCATGTTTTGCAGATGACCATCTATGTTTCGGACATCGAACTTTGGGGCAAGGTAAATGAAACTTATGCGCGCGTAATGGGTGGTCACCGGCCGGCTAGGGCGATCGTGCCGGTGAAGGATCTGCATTTTGATACAAAGATCGAAATTCAGGCGATCGCGGCGGTCAAGGAAGGAGATTAGCCACAGAGAGCACAGAGAACCAGGAGATAAATTAAAAAATGTGAACATGGATCTCGAAAGCAGGCAATATAGGTCTTGATCGTCTTTTCTCGGTGACCTCTGTGCACTCTGTGGCAAAAAAGATTATGAAGCTGGAAATTTTTCAAGTTGACGCATTTACGTCGAAGCCGTTTGGCGGAAATCCGGCGGCGGTCGTTCCTTTAATGGAATGGCTGCCGGACGAGACGATGCTGAAGATCGCGGCCGAGAATAACCTTTCCGAGACCGCTTTTTTTGTGAAAAACGATGACCGGTACGACATCCGCTGGTTCACGCCGACGGTCGAGGTAAATCTGTGCGGGCACGCGACGCTCGCAAGTTCGCATGTGATATTTAACGAGCTGAAGCTAGAGAAAGACTCGATCTCGTTTCATTCGTACCGCAGCGGAAAGCTTGGCGTGACAAAGGACGGCGACAGGCTGGTCCTGGATTTTCCGGCGTACCCGATGGAAGAGGTTGAGCCGATAGCGGAACTTGCCGCGGCCGAAATTCCGCCGCTCAAGTTTTGGGAGTCGCAGCAGGATATGCTGTTGCTGCTTCTTGAAAATCAGGAACAAGTTGCGACGCTGCAGCCGGATATGCACCGCTTATCGCAGCTTCCTTACGACGAGATTATCGTGACGGCAAAGGGTGACGACTGTGATTTTGCCTCACGGATGTTCGCCCCGCGGATCGGGATTCCGGAAGACCCGGTGACAGGTGCGATCCATTGCTCTCTCATTCCGTACTGGGCCGAAGAGCTGGGAAAGGACAAATTGTTTGCACGGCAGGTTTCGAAACGCGGCGGCGAACTCTTTTGTGAGCTTGCCGGCGACCGCGTGCGGATTGGCGGCAACGCAACGTTGTTTTTGAAAGGTGAGATATTTGTTGAAGGCGTGGGTCAGAGCATCGGTGCCTAGGCATCTTAATGGCAAACGAATTACAAGTTAGATTGGCGGTCGCCGACGAAGCAGGCATTATAGCCGAAATCATTCGGCAAGCATTTGGCCCGCTTGAAAACGACTATACGCCCGAATCGTTTGCCGTCGTGACACCGCCGCCGGATGAGGTCGCCAGGCGATTTGGCGAAGGCCCGATTTGGGTGGTGTTGAAAAACGGCAAGATAGTCGCTACGGTTTCCGCTGTTCCAGAACCTGAATGGCTTTACATCCGAAGCATGGCGGTGTCTCCCGCGGCACAAGGACTTGGTGTCGGCGGCAAATTGCTTGAAGCGGTCGAGGCATATGCGATTGAAAAGGGCTTCGACCGTTTATTTTTGTACACGACCAATTTTTCGGACAGCGCGATAAGGCTTTATGAGCGAAACGGTTTTGAACTCAACAGATTCACAACCGCCGAGGAATGGTTCGGAACTGCTGGCCGTGCCATGGAAAAGAAAATAGGTAGGAATATTAAACAAAATGTTGTTGGAAGTTAAAGATCTGCATGCCGGAATCGACGGCAAGGAAATTCTCACGGGACTGAATTTACAGGTCAATAAGGGCGAAGTCCACGCGATCATGGGGCCGAACGGTTCGGGCAAATCGACTTTGTCGAAGGTGCTGGCGGGGCATCCGTCATATGAGGTGATCTCGGGCGAGGTGCTTTACGAAGGCAAGAATCTGCTCGAACTCGAACCGGACGAACGTGCCCGCGAAGGCGTTTTTATGGCGTTTCAATATCCGGTCGAGGTTCCCGGCGTTTCTAATTCGCAGTTTCTGCGGCTCGCTTATAACGAGAAGATGAAACATCATGGGTTGGAAGAACTCGACCCGCTGGAATTCAACGATTATTTGAAAGAAAAAGCGAAGGTCGTCGATATGAGCAGCGAGTTTTTCAAGCGTTCGGTCAACGAAGGCTTTTCAGGTGGCGAGAAAAAGCGCAACGAGATATTGCAGATGGCAGTGCTTGAGCCGAAGCTTGCGATCCTTGACGAAACCGATTCGGGACTGGATATAGATGCATTACGTATTGTCGCCGAGGGCGTAAACAAACTTCGCGGCCCGGAAAACGCGATCATTTTGGTCACGCACTATCAACGGCTTTTGAACTTTATTGTTCCGGATATGGTCCACGTTCTTGCCAATGGCAGGATCGTCAAAGAAGGCGGCAAAGAGCTGGCGCTTGAGTTGGAAGAGAAGGGCTACGACTGGGTGAAAGGGGCTGCTAGATAAACACATATGAAACAAACATATACGGCGATCGTCAAACAAGATGACGGATGGTGGATTGGCTGGATCGAAGAGATCCCGGGTGTGAATTGCCAGGAAAAAACCAGGGACGAACTGTTGGCGACCTTAAAGATTACTCTCAAAGAAGCTCTTGAGTTTAACCGCCAGGACGCTCGGGCAGCGGCCGGGGAGAATTACCAAGAGATGCCGATTGCTGTATGAAGCGGAGAGATCTTTTGCGGCATCTTATATCAAATGGATGCGAGTTGCTGC
>DLHV01000023.1:31072-47250 GCA_002483395.1 Chloracidobacterium sp. UBA7659
AAGGACCTGGGTGTACCGAAGATCAAATGAGCGGTTGGTCTATATTTGGAGCTGAGCGGTTTGACAAGTAAAACCAAGGACGATAATTCTATTGGGCTGCCGGCGGTTATCGCGGCTTTGTTGGCAGCGGTTTTGCTCATTGCTTTTGTAGTAAACCGCGGATCGGACGTCCGTCAAATACACAAGCTGATCGGCACTCTCGGCGGCGGCCCGCTGGTGGGAGCCGGAATTCTTGATAGCGTAATTGGTGCGGTCGTTGCTCTTTTGATAGTTGTTGCATGGTTTGGCGTGGGGAGTTTTGCAGCATCGTTTATCAAGACGACTCGGGGTGTACATCATTCGCACGTTCTCGAATTCGCGATGAAAACGGTCGTGGGTGCGGCTATATGGTCTTTGACATGGTTTTTTCTCGGCCTTGGCGGTGCCTATAACGGCATCGCGGCGGTTATTGTGACGCTTATCGGANNGGACTGTCCTTCGCGGCGTTTGGATTTTTCCGCCTGAAGGAAGCGAAAGAAGAAAGCCGCGTGCCCGAGAAGGCTTCTGGATTCGATAAAGCCTTGCTGAGTTTAATCGCAATTCCGCTCGTGCTCGCTTTCATTGCGGCTCTTGCTCCGCCGACGGCGAAGGACACGCTTCTCTATCACTTTGCCGTCCCAAAGGCATTTATCGCACAGCACAGCAACGATTTTATCGAGGGCAACATTGCGAGCTATCTGGCTCTCGGCACNNCGTTTGGGCGATGCTGCTTGGCGGTTTTTGGAGTCCCAGAGCGGCCGAGGCAGCGGCCGGTGCAACGATCTGGATGTTCTTTCCGCTGTTACTTGCGGCGATTTTCGGCTGTGCACGAGAGATCGGTGTTTCGCGACGGTGGTCTTTGATCGCGGTGATTATGGTCGCAGCGGTGCCGACGGCTTATCACGTTGCGGCGAGTGCTTACATTGATATAGCACTTGCATTGTTCGTCACGCTTGCGATTTATGCGCTGACGCGTTGGTGGAAAACGCTTGAAAACGGCTGGCTGATATTGATCGCGATCTTTTTGGGGGCGGCGTTGTCGGCAAAGCTGACTACAGTTTTTGTTATCGCGGCGTTTGCGTTGGTTATTTTGCTGCGTGTTCGAAAGGCGAAAGAGAGTGAACCAGACCAGTTGATCAAAGTTTTGGTCAGCGGATGTGCCTCATTGTTGCTTGCCGGGTTGATCGCGTCGCCTTGGTATTTGCGAACTTGGCAGCAGACGGACAGCCCAGTGTTTCCGTTTTACATGAGCATCTGGCCGGGCAAGGCGGCGGGTTGGGACGTCGAGCGGTCGAATCTTTTCCAGGCGATGAACTCGCAATACGGCGGTACTGATATCGACAAAGTAAACTATCTGACTGCCCCGGTACGCGTGTCGGTCGCGGCGCAGCCGGAGCAGCCAGCGAATTACGATGGTGTTTTGGGCGTTGCATTTTTGATCGGACTGCCGCTGCTTGTTTGGGCACTTTGGAAATTTGATCTCGCAGTCGAGATCAAGATAATGGCCGGGGTCGCGGCAGTCATGTACTTCTTCTGGCTCTTTTCGAGCGAGCAATTGAGATACCTGTTGCCCATTGTTCCGTTTCTGGCAGTTGCGATCGCAGCCTCGGCTGAGAAGATCGGTGGCAGCATTGCAAAAGTCGCAAAAGTTTCGCTTGTCGCGGCTTCAGTTTGCGGGCTGCTTACAACCTTCGCTTGGTTTTGCCAAAAGGCACCGCTTCGCTTCGCGCTCGGCGGCGAATCGCGGGACCAGTATTTGACGCGAAACCTTGATTATTACCTGTATTACCAAACGCTGAATACGGAAACGCCGGTGGACGCGAAAGTTTGGCTGATAAACATGCGTCGGGATACGTACAACCTAAACCGGCCCTATTTCTCAGACTATTTGTTTGAAGATTGGACGCTGCGGCAAATGGTTTGGGAATCGCGAAACGTACAGGAATTAAGAGCAAAAGCAGCGGCGATGAATGTGCAATATGTTCTGACGCGGCACGATTTTCTTTTTGACTACGACAGATCGACACTCGTCGACGACAAGAAGCCTCGGGCGGAGAACGAAAAGAAATTGAAGATCGCGAAAGAGTTTATTTTGAACAAGGCGAACACCATCCGTGCCGACGAAAAGTTCAGTTTAGTAAAGGTATTTTAAGATAATGGTTTCATCAACGGCCGTAGTGGAAACACAATATACGGAACAGTTTAGAGAAATTTTACGGTCGGAGAACGACGGAGCATTGAGAAAGCTTCGCGAGGCTGCATTTTCGGCGTTTGCCGAAATGGGCTTTCCAGCGGTCAAGAGCGAAGACTGGAAATATACGAATATTGCCCTGATTGCAAATGAGACGTGGAGGGTAACACCATTTTCTTCAGACTTCTCGCCTGCCGCAGGCGAGAAGTCTNNTCTGAAGAAAAGTTGGCGGCATTCAACTTTCGTCGAAACGGATTTGCCGCGTTGAATCTTGCTTTTGCCGATTTCAAAGTGATCCGGATCGCGAAAGAAACGAGCGTCGCTGAGCCCATCGAGTTGTCATTTACAGCCGAAGAAAATTCGGCGGTTTTCCCTCACGTTCTATTCATTGTGGAAGCAGGTAGCAAAGCAACGATTGTCGAGACATATGCGAGTCCGGCAAAGAACTTTACGAATTCAGCGGTGCAGATCGTCGTCGAAGATAACGCGAACCTGACTCATTACCGCGTGCAGAAGGATTCGGCTGACGCGTTTCATTATGGCGTGACCGAAGTTTCTATCGGACGTGGGAGCTTCTACAATTCGACCTGTATCAACCTCGGCGCTTCGATCTCGCGGCACGATATCGATGTGAAGTTTACGGCCGAGGGCGGCGAGGCGTTTGTTGACGGCCTTTATATGCTCAACGGTTCGCAACATGCGGATACGCATTCGATCATCGATCACACGGTGCCCAACTGCACGTCGCATCAAAATTACAAAGGCGTCCTGAACGATAGATCGCGGGCGGTGTTTAACGGCAAAGTTTTCGTCCGCGAAAACGCGCATGGAACCGATGCCCAGCAGTCGAACAAGAATCTGCTGTTGTCGAACGAGGCCCGTGTCGATACAAAACCGCAGCTTGAGATATTTAATGACGACGTGAAATGCGCCCACGGAGCGACCGTCGGACAGCTTGAGGAGGAGGAGCTT
Organism: Chloracidobacterium sp. UBA7659; assembly: GCA_002483395.1. Lineage (GTDB taxonomy): Bacteria > Acidobacteriota > Blastocatellia > Pyrinomonadales > Pyrinomonadaceae > OLB17. Next base: position 34,254 of record DLHV01000023.1, read on the forward strand.
TTTTACCTGTTGACACGCGGGTTGCCTGAAACGCTTGCGCGCAATCTGCTGACATACGGGTTCGCCGAGGAAATAATTAACAAGATCGGTATCGAATCGATAAAACAAGAGTTGGATAAGGCCGTGTTGAACCGGCTGAATACGAAACTGGAAGGTTAGGAATCAATTATGAGAGTGAGAACGTCGTTAATTTTGGAAGAAACGTTATTAGCAAGGATCGACGAAATAGCCGGCGAGAAACAACGCCGCGCCGCCACCATCGAAACCGCACTTCGCGAATTTATAGAACGCGAAGAAAGAAAGGCCCGGTCGAATCCGGCGGTGGTGCCCGTGACGGCAAAGGCGAAAGCCATTGCATCGGCTAAGCATTAAGCGGGAGGTGGTCATCCATGACGGCTGTAAAGACAATGAGCAATTGGGATGTCGAAAAAGTAAGAAAGGACTTTCCCGTGCTGTCACAAACAGTGAACGGAAAACCGTTGGTGTATTTGGACAACGGCGCTTCTTCGCAGGTGCCGCAGATCGTCATCGACCGCGGTTCGAAATACTTACAAGAAGAGCATTCGAATATCCATCGCGGCGTTCATTACCTGTCGCAGCACGCGACGACAGCTTACGAGGCCGCTCGCGAAAAGGTCAAACGATTTATCAATGCACCCGATGTAAAGGAATGCATCTTTGTTCGCGGCACCACCGAGGGCGTTAATCTGGTTGCTTATTCGTATGGGCGAAAATTCATCGGCGAGGGGGACGAGATCCTGATCAGCCAGATGGAGCACCATTCGAACATCATTCCGTGGCAGCAGGTGGCTGAAGAAAAGGGTGCAATAATCCGCGTTATTCCGATGAACGAACGCGGCGAACTTATCATCGACGAATATGAAAATTTGCTGAATGAACGCACGAAGATGGTAGNNTGGTAGCCGTTGCGCATGTCTCAAATTCTCTCGGCACCGTGAACCCGATCAAAGAGATGATCGCAACGGCGCACAAATTCGGCGTGCCCGTCTGCGTTGACGCCGCGCAGAGCGTGCCCCATTTTCCGGTCGATGTTCAGGATCTTGATGCCGATTTCTTCGTCTTTTCCGGCCACAAGATGTTCGGCCCGACGGGCAGCGGCGTACTTTACGGCAAGCGCGAATGGCTTGACCAAATGCCGCCGTATCAGACGGGCGGCGGGATGATCCGTTCGGTGACGTTTGAAAAGACGACGTTTGCGCCGATACCGGATAAGTTCGAAGCCGGAACACCGGCGATCGCGGCCGGAATCGGTCTCGGAGCCGCGGTCGATTACATAAACTCCATAGATTTCGAAGCCGCCGCCGCTTACGAACATGAATTGCTCGAATACGCGACCGAACGTCTGTCAGACATTCCCGGCGTGAAAATAATCGGCACTGCGGCGAATAAGGCGTCGGTTCTGTCGTTCACGATCGAAGGCGTCCACCCGCACGACATCGGCACGATACTTGACCAGCAGGGAATCGCCGTCCGTGCCGGCCACCATTGCGCACAGCCCGTAATGCAGTTTTTCGACGTTCCGGCAACGGCTCGCGCGTCATTCGCGTTTTATAATACTCGGGAAGAGGTAGATAAATTGGCCGACGCGGTGCAGAAGGTGATTGAGGTGTTTGCTTGATGCTGGGATCGCAGACGCCCTCGCCTGCAACGTCGCGATAGCGGCGTCAATGTCGGGATTCTTGGCTTGTCAGATTGTTACCGGTTGTTCGCGTTTCACGCTCANNCGCTCATGCAGGCGAGGGCGCCCTGAGTTCCCGGCGATGCGGTGCAGAAGGTATTGAGGTTTGGCCTGGATTGTTTTTTACGTGAAGCTGCAGATGCGTTTATTACTGATAGTACTATTAATGACCGTGATGGGATGTAATATCGCCCCTACCGCAAATACAAATGCCGGCCGTGTTAATTCACCTGAAACCTCGGTCCCGCAAGACCCGCCTTTGGTTACGATGAAAGTGACTCTTACATCGCCGGATGGCGCCCGAATCGTAGGATCACTTTATGAAACCTTTTATCCGAATTCACCCGGAGTATTGCTCTTGCATCAATGGCAGAGCGATCGGCATTCTTATGATGAATTTGCAAAACAGCTTCAGGCAAGACGAATCAATGTGCTTTCGATCGATGGCCGCGGCTTTGGCGAATCCGTAGAGACGGCCGACGGTAAAACGGTTGAGCCGAGCCGTACGGACGAAGCTGTCAAGGGAATGCTCGGCGATGTCGGTGCGGCCTTCGATTTTTTGGCCAAACAAAAGAATGTCGATCCTGCAAAGATCGGAATAATCGGCGCGTCATATGGCAGCAGCCTTGCGCTGATCTATGCCGCCGATAACCCGAAGGTCGCGGCGGTTGCTTTGTTGTCGCCGGGATTGAATTATTTCGGAAATATGCCGACCGAACCGGCGATAAAAAAATACGGCGACCGGCCGCTTTTCATGGTTGCCGCAGAAGATGACAAGGAATCGGCCGAAGCCGTCGAAAAGCTAGGCGGGGCGGGAAATAATGTTCGCTACGGTGCGAAAATATTTCCCTCGGGTGGACACGGAACCGCATTGTTTAAGTACAAAGACTCCTTCAATGGGCCGCCGGTGCTTGCGGAAACATTGGAATGGTTTTTCACCGATAGATTCGGAATGACAAGTCAGCAAAAATAAACAAAACAGGAATGTTCGAACTAAGCGATCTATACCAGGAAGTAATTTTAGAGCACAACAAGAATCCGCGAAATTTTCGCGCGATACCGGATGCCGATCAATACGCTGATGGTACTACCCGCTGCGCGGCAATGCACCTGATGAACTCAATTTTGCTATGTGAGCAACATCACTGTGGACTGAACTGTAATAGGCGATAATCCGATCATGGACTCAGATCTTTACATTGCCCAACACGCCAAACTGCGGCCAATACTGGAGATTGCCGAGCAATTAGGATTAAATGCCGGCGATTTCGATGTTTACGGAAGCCCATTTATTGCAAAAATAAGGCTCGATTCGCTCGGACGCCTGCGGGAACGGCCCAACGCAAAATACATTGACGTTACCGCTGTTACCCCAACCCCGCTCGGAGAAGGAAAATCGACAACATTGGTCGGCCTCGGCGAGGCGATGAAGCATCTCGGCAAACGTGCCGTGATTTCGCTTCGGCAGCCGTCTCAGGGGCCGACGTTTGGAATCAAAGGCGGAGCGGCGGGAGGCGGCTATTCGCAGGTCGTGCCGATGGAAACGTTCAATCTGAACCTGACCGGCGACATCCACGCGGTCACGGCGGCGAACAATCTACTGGCCGCGATGATCGACAACAAGCTGCTTCGCGGCAACCCGCTGAACATTAATCCGCACAGCATTACATGGAAGCGTGTCGTCGATACCAACGACCGTGCGCTTCGAAAGATCATCATCGGCCTCGGCGGGAGGATGGAGGGAGGCATTCCGCGCGAGACGGGCTTTGATATCACGGTCGCGTCCGAAGTGATGGCAATACTCGCTCTTACCACTTCGCTGCAGGATATGCGGAAGCGGTTTGGGCGAATCGTGATCGGAATGACGCACGAAAAAAAACCGGTGACGGCCGAGGAGATCGGAGCCGCCGGTGCAATGACCGTGCTGATGCGCGACGCCATTCGCCCTACGATAATGCAGACGCTGGAGAATACTCCGGCTCTGGTTCATGCCGGCCCATTCGCAAACGTCGCACACGGCAACAGCAGCATTCTTGCGGATCTGATCGGTATAAAGTGCAGCGATTATCTGTTTACCGAATCGGGCTTCGGTGCGGACATCGGCGCCGAGAAGTTCTTCAATATAAAATGTCGTTACAGCGGCTTGAAACCGGACGCATGCGTTATCGTTGCGACCATCCGGGCTCTCAAATCACATAGCGGGAAGTACAAGATCGTCGCCGGTAAGGCCCTGCCGCCCGAAATGCTCGAAAACAGCGTCGCGGATATCGAAGCGGGGGCATCGAACCTTATAAAGCAGATCGAGAATGTGAAACTCCACGGCGTAACACCGGTCGTTGCGATAAACGCGTTCGAAACCGACCACGCGGAGGAGATCAAGGCGGTGAAACGCATCGCCGTCGAATCAGGCGCGCTCGGTGCGGCGGTTTCGCGGCATTGGGCCGAAGGCGGAAAGGGTGCGATCGAACTTGCCGAGATGGTCATCGCCGCTGCTGACAAGCCGAACGAATTCAAGTTTCTCTATGAACTCGACCAGCCGAACAAAGCAAAGATCGAGACCATAGCAACCAGGATCTATGGGGCAAAAGACGTCAGCTATTCGGCGCAAGCCGATGAGCAGATAAAGACTTACGAGGCGAACAGGTTCGGCAACTTGCCGATCTGCATGGCCAAGACGCACCTCAGTTTGAGTCACGACCCGACACTGAAGGGAGCCCCAACGGGATTTACGTTTCCGGTGAGGGAAGTGCGGGCAAGCGTCGGCGCCGGGTTTATTTACCCTGTTTGCGGCGATATGCGTACGATGCCGGCACTGCCCGAACACCCAGCGGCTGAACGCGTCGATATTGACGAAAGCGGCAATGTGGTGGGGCTATTCTAACTAGGTCATGCGGTGCGGAAATAATACAATAAGAACATGTCCGAATTGAGTGACCTGTATCAGGAAGTAATTTTAGAGCACAACAAGAATCCGCGGAATTTTCGTGAGATATCGAATCCCGATCATTACGCAGACGGCAAGAATCCGCTTTGTGGCGATGCGTTGCGTGTGTACGTCAGTTTCGATGGCGACACGGTGACGGATGTCGCGTTCAAAGGGTCGGGCTGTGCTATTTCAAAAGCTTCTGCGTCGATGATGACGCAGGCCGTTAAAGGTAAATCGAAGGAAGATGCCGAAGTGATTTTTGACGAATTTCACCGTATGGTGCTTGGCGAGTTGGACGAAGATGCCGAGGAAAATCACCTCGGCAAACTCAAAATATTCGCCGGTGTCCGTGAATTTCCCGCCCGCGTAAAATGCGCATCGCTTAGCTGGCACACGCTGAATGCCGCACTTCACGGCGAGGACGTTGTCACGACAGAATAATGAAACCCGATATTGAAACGCGGAATGACCTTAAGGAAATAATGACCGAGTTTTACGCCGTCGCCCTTTGCGACGAGGAAATCGGCCGGCATTTCGTCGATCTTGACCTCGCGGCACACATCCCGGTCACAGTCGATTTTTGGGAAAAGGCCCTTTTTGCGCGACCCGTCTATTTTGGCAACATTCTCGCGGTCCATCAGGCGTTTCACGAAAAGGAACCAATGACGCCCAGGCATTTTGCGCGTTGGATCGAGATATTCACCGGGGTGGTCGACAAACTTTTTGCGGGCGAAAGGGCTGAGGACGCGAAACTCCGGGCGCGGATGATTGCGGATACCCTGGACCAGAGGCTAAATGCCGATGCGGCTTTTACCCAGCTAGGTAATTACCTGCAACCCTCTTGAAATCTTCGATCTGTCCATTTATCCACGAAGCGTCTTTGCCGAGTTCTACTGACATTATCTCCGTAACCTTTTGCGATATTTCGACGGCGGCATTTGCGTTCAGAAACAAGGCCCTTGTGCGGCGTGCCAGCACGTCCTCGACGGTTCGCGCCATTTCGCCGCGGCAGGCTCGCCTGACGTCATCGACAGAGTAGGGCAGGTCCGGGTGAAGCAGATCTATTTGCCTGTCCTCTTCCACAACCGGCCCTGGGATCGGCAGTTGTTCTGTGATCGAATTTTTTGTTTCGAGCTGTCCGGATCGAATCGCCTGGTTTACTGCGTCCTCGGCCATGCGGCGGTAAGTCGTCCATTTGCCGCCCGTGATCGTGATCAAACCTGAATCTTCGACAAACAGATCATGGCTGCGCGAAAGGGCGGACGTTTTGCCTGAAGTTCCGGACTTCACTAACGGGCGAATTCCGGCGAAAACGCTAAGAATATCTGCTCGAGTCGGCTTTACCGTAAGATATTCTCCGGCGGTTTCGAGAACGAAATCGATCTCAGATTCCAGGGCTTTCGGTTCAAGCGACGGATTATCGACCGGCGTGTCGGTCGTGCCGACGAGCAAATGGCCGTGCCACGGAATGCAAAAGAGCACGCGTCCGTCGCTCGTTTTCGGGATCACCAACGCCGTATCGCCTGGCAAAAATTTCTTGTCAAAAACAAGGTGAATTCCCTGGCTGAATGTGACGACAGTTTCGACGTTTCGATCAGCCAATTTGCGAATGGAGTCCGAAAAGGTCCCGGTTGCATTGATTACGCGTTTTGCATGAACGGAAAATAATTCGNNATTCGGCGCCTGCTATTCGGCCGCCCGCAGTTTTCGTGAATGCCTTGACGCTCGCATAGTTCAAAACGGAGGCTCCGTGTTCATGTGCGGTTTTGACGAGATCGATCAGCAGCCGCGCGTCGTCAAATTGCCCGTCGAAATAGAGAACGCCTCCGGAGAGCCCTTCTGCGTTGATAGAAGACAACCCTTCAAGCGTTTCTGATTTGGACAGAATTCGGGATTTTCCGAAACTGTATTTGCCCGAAAGCAGATCGTAGATCTTCAGGCCCGTACCGTAAAATATCTTTTGCCAAAGGCTGTAACATGGAACGATAAATGCTTGTTTGTGAATGACATGCGGTGCATTCCCGAGCAGAATACCGCGTTCTTTCAATGCCTCGCGGACGAGCGAGATATTGCCCTGTGCAAGATACCGGACGCCGCCGTGGACGAGCTTTGTCGAGCGGCTCGACGTGCCTTTTCCAAAATCGTGCTGCTCCAAAAGCAACACATCGAAACCTCGTGAAGCCGCATCGACCGCGCAGCCGACGCCGGTCGCGCCGCCGCCGATGACGATGATGTCCCACGGTTTTTCACGAGCCGCGACACGCTTGAGGATTTCCGAACGTTTCATTACGCATTGATTTTCACGTAAAGCCGCGAAGTTGGCAAAGAGCGGGGCAGCTTTTAACTTTTGTTCGAGGTGTTCCGCCCTGGAACGGGTGGAACACGTAAGGCGTAGAACAGGCTGCCCGAGCCTGTTCGTCCTTTTTAGTTGCCACTCAGAATGACAAATCGCCGGCTTTTATCGACAGACTTGGCAGTCTGTCATACGGCATAGAGCGGTTCCCAACTATAACGTATTACTGGACGCAGCTTGAAAATCGCCCCGTTTCCTACGACAATCGTTGCGGGATATGAGCGAAAATGACGAGAAATTTAGTGAAAAGATCGGCCTATGGCCTCTGATCGCAAGCAGCGCCATCGTCGCGGTAATGGCCCTGGTGCTCCGCGGGCAAGGCCGCATTTGGTGGTGTAAATCCGGCGACCTCTCGCTTTACGTCAATCAAGCTTGGAACAGCAGCCATACGTCGCAGCATTTGCTCGATCCGTATACGTTCACTCATATTCTTCATGGCGTGATCTTCGTTTGGATCGCGGGCCTTGCGTTTTCAAAATTGAGCGTCGGTTGGAGATTTTCCATTGCTATTCTTGCCGAGGCAGCCTGGGAAGTGCTTGAGAATTCAAGCTTTATCATCGAAAAATACCGCGAAAATACCGCTTCGCTTGATTATTTCGGCGATTCGATAATGAACTCGGTCGGCGACGTTATGGCGTGTGCGGCAGGATTCTGGATCGCTTACAAAGTCGGCTGGTGGCGGTCGCTGATCTTCTTTGTGCTTACCGAAGTGTGTTTGCTTTTGTGGATCCGCGACAGTTTGTTACTCAATATTGTTATGCTGCTCTATCCACTCGATCAGATCAAGCTTTGGCAAATGGCCGTTTGAAAAAGTAAAAAGGGAAAAGTAAAAAGGCAAAATTTAGGAACCAGCCTTTGTATTGACGATAATCTTTCCAATGATGTTTGCTAATTCAACTGCCTCTTGTTCGAGGTCGTGAATTCCTTGGATGACCACTGTTTCGAAATCGTAGCCCGCCAGCAACAAACGCAGCCAATATCTTGATTCGCGCGCTTCCTTTAAAGAAATAGAATTTTTGTGTACAAAATCCTTTGAGCTTTGACCTGCTTTCGCTTCCTCCAAATTTGCCCCGACAGACGTCCCGGCATCCAATAATTGATTGATCAAAAGTTTGCTGACACCAGTCTCTTTCTCAAGATATTGACATAGTTTGACAATACGGATGGCAAACTGGAAAGCTCGCTCGCGAATGTCATAGACTTTTGCCTTTGCGACCGGTTCTTCCGCCAAGTCAGTGCTTTTCATGGTTGAGTCGAGCATCTGTTTTTGCCTTTTTACTTTTACTTTTTTACTTTCAACTACCTTTCTCCTCTGGCGGCTTCGACTTTCGATTCCATCTGGACGCCGAGCCTTCTGGTTCCCGGCTGATCGAAGGTTTCCATTGTGCGCAGCGTTTCGTCCAGAACACGCCGCTGAAATTCCGGCCAATCCGCTGGCCCGACGACGGAACCGAGTTCTCCGTCATAATAAGCAGTCCGCGGTGGGCGAACCTTCTCCATTATCGCCTTATTAACCGAAATCATGATCGTCGGAATGCCGCCTAGTTCAATTCTCCGGGCGATAATTCCTAATGTTTGGTGGCAGAGCCGCGACGCCGGGATCAGGATCGCGGCGTTGATTTCATACCGGGCAAGCCGCTCCGATAATTTAGGCGCCAGGTCCTCGGCAACCATTTGAGCATTCGGAATATAGCTGCTGATGCTCCACCAGACACTGTTGAGTTTGCCTATCACCGAGTTTTCCTCGTATTCGCGAAGCCTGTCGATAGGAATTTGCGCATTACGGTCCTTTCGAACGGCACCGACATCGTAACCTTTGGCTGAATAGCACAAGTCGGTCGCTTCGATCTCGACCGGAATTTCGCGAAAATTCGCGTCGCCATCGCGAGAATCGGTATCGAAAGGGTCCATACCATCAATGTAAGCACCGGCCGATGATATCAACGCCAGATTCAGCATCGGCAGGGCACGGCGGACCGGCGTGAATGGCGTATGCTTGTTTTCGATGAAAGGATAACCCTCAAGCTTTTCATCGCCCTTCCACGTCGCGAATCTCTTGGTAAACCCCGCCAGGTTCTCGATAATTTCCATAAGCTCTATTTTTTTGTAAATTCTTTGCTGAAGTCGAACGGGTCGCTGGTTGTCTTACCCTCAGCCACACCAAATTTGCGATTTGCGATGATAAAAAACGCGATCAGCGCGGCCGCTATTCCGGTTATCAATACCCAAACCGAATATTCATGCAGGTTGTTGAATTGAATGCGGAGCGGATCATCGACCGCGACCTCATCTATCNNTACCGATAGCAGCATCAGGCCGATAACAAATTGTCCTACTGCACAGGCGGCCGCTATCAGCAAAAGCAAAAATCTCTCCGTCCACACCCAAAATTTGCTCGCGTTCTTACGCACGACCAGCGAGGTCAAAAGCAGCACCACCGCGATCGCGAGGCCGCTGTAATTGAGCACGGAAAGTGTTCGATTAACGACAGTACCAGCCATTTCACGTGCCGGGAGCACCGCAAACGCGCTTTGAGCAACGGCGATAAAAAAACATGCGGCGCCGAGCCATAAGCCCAATAATAAAAGACGAATGTCGGACAAAAACTTCATATAACTTAAGTAGTTTTACATAGAAAAAGGCAAAACAAAAGCCTGCTAACAGGCCGCTTACAGTTAATAAAAGAAGTGGGAGCAACCTGTCCTTCCTAACCTGCAAACTGATTTCAATGCATTGTTCACGCCGAATCGGCCGTGCATAAGCCGAAGTTTTACTCAGACTTTTTCGGTCGCAAGAGTTGTAATATCGCGAGCATCATAAATCGCGGGTTCAGAATTAAATAGCGTTTCCACAGACGCTTCGGCTCCCGGGTTAATCGATAAAGCCATTCAAGGCCGAGCTTGCCGAGCCATTCGGGGCTTTCCTTCACATTTCCGGCATAGAAATCGAACGAGGCTCCGACGCCGAGCATGACGCAATTTAGTTTCGGCTTGTGTTCCGCCATCCAATTCTCCTGCTTCGGACAGCCAAGGCCCATGAATAAAATTTGCGTTTCGGATTCGGCTATTTTGTCTGTGATCTCGGAATCTTCTTCGCTGGTCAAAGGGCGAAACGGCGGTGAGTATGCATACGCGATATTTAGTTTGGGAAAATCTTTTGCCGCCCGCTCAATTATTCCATCAATCACTTCCGGTTTGCCGCCGTAAAAACCTACGCGCAGACCGTGCTTTTCGGCGTATTCGCAGAGCATGATCATCAGATCGTTTGCACGGACGCGCGTTGCTTTTTTGCGTCCGTGCAGCCGCTGCATCCAGACAATCGGCATGCCGTCCGGGACTATCATGTCGGCGGCGTTGATCTTTGCCCCAAATTCAGGCGAATCGTGCGATTCCATAATCATATGCACCGTTCCAAAGCAAACGTAGGCTCCTTGGCCGCGTTCGGCCAGTGCAGCGACACGTTCGATGGCGGAGGCGTGGTCGCACACATCCGCGTCAAGGCTCACCACCCGAGCGCGGTCGCGTCGATCGATCTCCGGTTTTGTTATTGGTTCAGGCCGCAACTTCTTTATAAATGCTTTCCAGTTTTTTTATGTAATCCGAGATGGCGAATTTCTCGCGAACGGTCGCGACGGCGGCCTCCTGCACAGGTTTCCATTCCGAACGATGTTCGAGAATGCTCTTAAGATTGGTGATAAGCTGCTCCGTATTACGCGGTTCGACGAGATAGCCGTTGACGCCGTCATCGATGACCGACGCAACAGACGCCATTTCGGAAGCTACGACAACGCAACCGGCGGCCATTGCTTCAAGTATCGCCATCGGCAGGCCTTCACCGTAAATCGACGGGAGCAGAAAAATGTCGGCTTCGGCAAAATGCCGCCATTTTTCGATGCTTGTGACGACACCGCCGTAGTGAAACCTGTCTCCCAAAGCTTCCCGCATCTGGTCGAGAAAGACGTCCTTCATCGGTCCGTCACCGAAGCAGTTGAATTGAAAATCAGCCCCATCGCTCCGCAGTGTCCGGCAAGCTTTGACGATTTCATCNNCTTCGATTCATGCAGGCGACCGAAGAAGATCATTATTGGTTGGGGATTGTCACGGATCGAGTCCGTCGGTTCAGGAAACGGAATGGCATTTGGCAGAACCTTTATGTCCAAGCCGCTCCACCGTCGTTCCACTTCGCTTTTTTCAAACCCGCTGTAAACGATTACGGCTTTTGCCCGGCGGAGCATCTTACCGGCAACACGTTCAAGCGTCGGGCTTTCAAAATCGTTCATCAGGAATTTGCCGCCGTGAATTGCCAATACTACCTGGCAGCCCGCGAGCTTTGCCGCACGCATGAGAGCCGCGTCACGCCAGATAGAGAGATCTGTCAAAGCTGTGTTTATATGAACGAGATCGGCCTTTTCCTTTAAAATGCGAGCAAAAAAACTGATCGGCAACGCCGCTTGTTTCAGAAGCCAGGCGGCACCGGCCTTTTCGCCGTCTTCGCGTCCGGCGGTGAAATGAGCATACTGAAAGCCGCTGTACTCGATTATCTGTCGGACAATTGTCGAAATTCCGCTGACATTGCGGTGTTCATCAAGGCTTGGCGCTGTGATAACAATTTTCATCGGCAAGCGAAAAGAATAGCTCAAGAATCGGCCTTTGTCAGGCAGGCGAATGGACGGCGGGTTGCAAGTCACAGTCGATTGGCTTAATAAAGTAGTGGAGCAATGAAAGCAGAAACCGCAATTGAAACGAGAACTAAGGCAGTCAAAGCTGAGAACCGAGCGCCGTGGTGGGTCATGCCCGCGACCAAAGCGGCGATCTTCACGGCGGATGCGATGCTTGCGGTTTTGTGTTTTGTGCTAGCGTTTGTCGTGCGTTCGGGCGACGCCGTTCTTTCTTCTACGTCTTGGGCGTGGTCGAAGGAGTTTGTTCCATATGCGGGTGTTTTGTTTTTTACGGTGCCTGTACGGCTGGCGATGCTTCTGTACCAGAGGGTTTACAAATACAGCGGAGCGTTTTCTTACACACAGGAAGCGATAAAGATCTTTAAAGCTACTGCCGTAAGCTCGTTGCTGACCGTTGCATGGGCATTCCTATTCAGGGGCGGATTTGCGTTTCGTGAATTCTCGTATTCGCGGGCCGTATTTATTTTGGATTTCGTGCTCGCTCTGACGCTTTTTACTCTGTTCCACGGCGGCCTGCGGACCTTGCAAACGCAATTTCGCAGGCGTGAGATCAACCTAATCCCAACTCTTGTTGTGGGCACGAATCCCGAAGCCGAACATACGATCAGGGAACTCAGCGAAAGGCGGGAACTTGGTTATCGCGTCATTGGATCCGTCGCTGCGGAATTTACTAAAGATTTAAGAGATTCTGACGGCAAGTTGTGGGCGGCTGATATCTTGCGCGATTTTCCCGGGTTCGATGTCATCGGAAATATGGACGACCTGCCGGAATTGATCCGCGACCTGGAAATTCAGGAAGTAATAATTACCGACAACACCATCCCCAGCGAACGCTTATTTGAAGCGATGCTGCAAATCGGCCGCAAGCAGAAGGTCGAGTTTCGCTTTGCTCCAAGCCTGTTCAATCTTCTGCCGCAGAAAACCAGCGTCGAGCAGATCGGCGTCTTGCCGATGGTTAGGCTTTTTCGCGAGCCGCTTTCGGAGACAGAAAGATTTGTAAAACGTTTTTCGGACATCGTGATCTCATCTGCCGCGATTCTAGTTTTATCGCCGGTTTGGCTATTAATTTCTATTCTGATCAAGCTCGACTCGAAGGGAGCGGTGTTGTTCCGCCAGGAACGCGTCGGTATGGATGGGCGCGTCTTTCTTTGTTACAAGTTTCGAACGATGGCTGCTGATTCTGNNAGCGAGGCTTATCAGAAAAACATCGGCGGCGATTCCAACGCCAATGCCGGTGATACAGGCAAACCCGTTTTTGGAAAAGTGAAGGACGATCCCCGAGTGACGCGTTTCGGCAAGCGCCTGCGAAGATCGAGCTTCGACGAGCTGCCGCAGTTCCTG
>DLHV01000023.1:47338-57380 GCA_002483395.1 Chloracidobacterium sp. UBA7659
CAGGTTTCCGGCAGAAATCGGCTGACGTTCGAGGAAATGGTGAAGATCGACCTCTTTTATATCGAGAACTGGTCATTGTGGCTCGACCTGAAAATTATTCTTCTGACGCTCCCGGCGGTCCTTCGCGGCGACGGTGCAAGATAACCAGCGAATGCCGATGCCGAACGTTACCGAAAGCTTGGAAAAAGCCGCAGCGGCTTTAAGTTCAGCCGAAATCGCCTATCCGCGGCGAGAAGCATCATCGCTTCTTTGTTTCGCGCTGGGAAAAGATCGAACATTTCTGATTGCTCACCCGGAATATGAGCTAAAAAACAGCGAAGCCAAGTCGTTCGATTCGATAGTCAAACGGCGAGCTCACCGGGAACCGTTTCATCACATCACCGGCGTTAAGGAATTCTACGCGCTCGATTTTCTGGTGTCGCCGGATGTTTTGATCCCAAGGCCCGAGACGGAAATGCTGGTCGCGAAATGTATCGAGATACTGAGCGGGACGGCGGCTCCGGTTTTTTGCGAGGTCGGGGTCGGCTCCGGCTGCATAGCGGTTTCCGTTCTGCACCACGTCGCCGCCGCAAACGCGCTCGGCCTCGATATTTCAGAGGCTGCAGTCGCTATTGCCCGCCGCAATGCGGCAAATCACGATGTTCTGGATCGGCTAAGACTTCTTAACTCGGACGTTTTTGACGAATTTGAACGGCAACGCTTCGACCTTATCGTGTCCAATCCGCCGTACATACCGGTTGAGGATATAGCTGCGTTGCAGCCTGAGGTAAAAGATTTCGAACCGCATCTTGCATTGACTGACGGTGCGAGCGGCCTTTTAGTGATTGAAAAGATCATTCGGCAGTCGCCGCTATACCTTAAATCTGGCGGTTATCTTGTGCTTGAGATAGGTGTAAACCAGGCCGAGGCTGTAAATGCTATCTTCGACCCGGCTATCTGGACTGGTGTTCAGATCGTTTTCGATTTTCAAGATATCCCGCGTATGGTTTACGCGGCACTTATTTGACGAAACATTCGGCGGCTAGGGTCGTAACAATTATAGGGATATAAGAAAGAAACTTGCCTTTTTGTGACGAATGGAGTTACTATAAGCGCGTTTCAAGACATATAGTTTGATAAGCTTACGGGTAGTTTTGATACGCTCTGTGTGTTTGAAGTGTCAGGGCATCGAAATAACCGGTAAAACTTAGTAAGTTCGAACCTTTTTTCGACAATCGGAGGTGATTTTTGTGAAGGGTGCACTTAATGGTTTATTAGCTGTTATTTCTCTCGTGTTGGCGGCTGGCTCGTTTTATTTTTACAGGTCAAGCGGCACTACATTGCTTTTTGTCGCATTCATTATTTTTCTGATCCTGACTCTGCTTTTTGCCGGACTTTTCCTGTCGGGAAAGATGAATAAGACCGAAGAAATTCATATAACAGAGTAGCCTTTTTTCAGTTTTTATAGCGTTCCTGGTAAAAGACGGTCATCTTTTTGAACGGGTGCGCGAATGTAAACGGCGTGCTTCGAATGCTTTACGGCTTTCGGTGGCCGTTTTTTAATTTGTAAGCCCGTTTGTTCGCTGAAATATAGCCGAATATGCGTTATAATGTTGACTAAAATGTAAGGTTTCCATTAACCTTGGATATACGACGAAAAGCTTTACAGAAAATGCCGAAAATAGCAGATATACAGGAAACTCCGAATCCCAACGCCGTCAAATTCATTTTGAAGGAAGCGGTATCGCACGGAACATCGCATTCGTTTAAGAATGCCGAGGCTGCGGCGGATGACAGTTTGGCAAGATCGCTTTTTGAAGTCGGTGAAGTTGCGTCCGTTTTCTATATGGACAAAATGATCACGGTCGAAAAGACGGATGACATTGATTGGGACGAGATATTGCCGACGCTCGCCGTGCCCATCCGTGCGGCCGAAGCGGTAAAATCCGGCAATGGAAACGCGATCGGAGCGGCTGCCTCCGTCGNNGCTATCGCCGCGGCCGCAAGCGACGATCCGAAGATAGCCCAGATAAACGAGCTGCTGGACGATCGTATCAGGCCATATCTTGCGGGTGACGGCGGTTGGCTTGAAGTTGTCGAACTCGAGAATTCGACACTCAAGATCCGGTACGAGGGAGCATGCGGCAGCTGCCCGAGTTCGCTTACCGGCACTCTTATGGCGATCGAAAATATGATCAAAGAAGAGATAGATCCAGAGATCCAGGTCGTGGCAATTTAAGCCGAATGACCTTCCGCGGCCGCCGCGAGTGACCGGCGTCCTAATTTTGGTCTGTAAGTATTTCTTGACACAATACCGCAAAATTCGTCATACTTTTACTGGCGGCGATTTACGCACACTGTCATTTCGCCCACAGAGCACTACTTTCTACCCAAAACCGCCCGCCGTAGTCATTCCTTAACTTACTGTATTTTCAAGAATTGGAGGAGAAACCCAAGTGAATAGTGAAGAACTCGAACTAAGTTTGAGAACTGAATTCGAGAGTTATCTCAAAGGAATTCTTGCCGACCTTCGGCAAGACGTTTCGGAATTTCAGAAGAATTTTGAGGCTGAGTTCGAGAAACATAAAGCCCAAACGGATGAAGCATTCCGAAATCTCGCGAACCGTTTCGAATCCAACCTCGAGTTTAGCCAATCTTTCAGCGAAACCGTTGAGGAACACCTCCGCCTGGCTCGTGATGAGGGAGCCACAATCACCGCGGCCGCTATGGACGAGGCTCAAAAGCTTAGTGAACAAACGGCGCCTACCGCCGATTTTGACAAGCTTCGTGATGGCATCAATGAGATAAGCCGAAAAACATCGCAATCCGAAATTCTTAAATCTCTTGTTGAATACGCCGCACACTTCACACCGCGCGGAGCATTTTTCATTGTTAAGAATGAACATTTTGTCGGCTGGAAGGTCTTTGGCGGCGAAGCGGCGGCCGATGAGGCTACCGTCCGCAACATACAGTTTCCCGTATCGGCCGAAACTGTTTTGGCCGAAGCGGTTGCGTCGCTCGAAACGAAGACCGCGGCCCCCGGAGGCTACGCTGACGACGCGATGTTTTTGGATCCGCTCGAATTCGGCAATCCGGACAGGATGTACGCTATTCCGTTGACGGCAAGAGGCCGTGGCGTCGCGGTTTTGTATGCGGATTATGGAAGTGAAGGCGTCAGGCTAAATGCCGAAGCTCTTGAAACTCTTGTCAGAGTTGCCGGATTGACGGTTGAATTAATAGCCGCTGCCCAGCCGGCACCGGTTCAGCCGGAAGTCAGCACGCAGCCTGAGGTAAAGGAACCGGAACCGGAACCGGAGACTGAGGCAGCCTTTGACGACGATACCGCTGTTTCCGATGTCGAATCGATCTCAGAGGTGAAGGCCGTTGAAAACGAAGCCGTGGACAAGTATGTCGAAACGCCCGCTGTTTCGTTTGAAGAAGTACCTGAGTATGAGGAAGTCGAAACCTTTGAAGAATATACTGGCACGGTTTCGGTTGAAGAACCGGAAGTAGGTGAACCTGTTGCTGAAGTAACTGAGGTTAAAGATTTCGTAATTGAAGAGCCGGCGGTCCAAGAAGCGGCAGATCGTTCAGAATATGGCGAAATCACCCCAGAAGAAACGGCTCCCTTAGAAACGCCTGTGGAATTGGCGGCCCCTGAGGTCGAGGAAGTCACTTATTTCGAGCCGGTCGANNTCGAAGAGTACGAGGAGGTTACGGAATCTGAATTTACGGAATCTGCGCCCGAAACCGAATTTGTATCGAGCGACCCGTTCGAAACCGTAGCCGAAGAACCTGAGGCCGAAGTTGCCGAAAGTCCCTCCGAGGAATTTGAACCGCAGGCCGATCATGGACAAAGTAACGGTTCGGGATCGCATACAGTTGCGGAGCCGCTGACCGAAGTGGCTGCCACCCAGGCCGCAAGAACGCGCTACCGTGATCGAACCGTCGATCTTCCGATCGAGGTGGCCGATGACGAAAGGCGTTTGCACAACGATGCACGCCGATTTGCCCGCCTGCTTGTTTCGGAAATAAAGCTTTATAACGAACAAAAGGTAAGCGAAGGGCGTCAATCCGGCGATCTTTACGACAGGCTGCGTGAAGCGATCGATCGTTCGCGGGACATGTACGACAAGCGGGTCCAGGAGCCTGTCGCCGCAAGATTTGACTATTTTCACTACGAATTGGTCAATGCGCTTGCCGAAGGCGAAGATGTAAAGCTCGGTGCAAGCTATCCAGGAGCGAAGGTTTTGGCGTAGCAATAACGCGACTGCAAAAAGAAAAGAAGGCGGGCTGGTTGTCCGCCTTTTTCTTTGTGCTTTTAAACTGCCTCCAGCGCTTCTTAGTTGCTCGGCTTTTCCTTTTCGGAGTCGAGGAGCGGCCGCGTGCCCTGTATATTGTCCGGTGAGGTATGCAGGTGAGGCACCTTCCAATCTTTGCCAATCTTCTTGAATATAAGGGTCATGCGTCCCGAGGCACTCTCGAGCTTTCCGTCAAATTCCTGCGTCTGCTTCCATTTGCAGGAAACGTACGCCGAAGTCGGACTGAGCATCTCAACCCGAAGGCCGGTAATATCCAGCGTCACATCCTTGGTCTTTGCGTAGCTGGAATCGCGATTCTTTTTCATCGTCTCCCAGCCGATAGTCGCCGTGCCGTTGTTATTGAAAAATAAGGTACGGTCGCTCTTTTCGTAAACGCTCATTACCTTTTCGGCGTCAACCTGTTTTATGCCTTCGATCAGCCGGTCGAACGCTTCGCGGACGCCCTTCGACGGATCGATCTTCGCCGCCGAGGCCTTCTGGCCGAATCCGGAAAATGCGAAGATCGAAATGAGTACAACACAAAGTGCAAGTCTTTTCATTATTATCAACCTCTTGGATAAATTGTTTACCTTAGAGAGTTTATAACCAAAAAACTTGCGCTTACAAGTACGCGCCCGAGCGATCTATATTAATAGCGAATACCTTAAAACAGCGTAATTACACGATTTCGTGACCGGAAAAACGAGATTGCACGATTTGGTCTCACGTCTCTTTGTAAAACTTTACAAACACAAGGTTTTCTTTACTCTTTGGTTCTGAATTTTCGAGGTATGATTCTTGCATATAAACGGGGTAAACGTCGGTGCAATAAATTCCGGCTGCTTTTCTCAAAGACAACATAGAAAAACTTAGGAGGGAAAGCATATGCGTTCCACGAAAAAGATCCTGTGGGCAGTTATTTTGATAATGCCTCTTTTTTTCGGCACCACTGTATTCGCCGATGACGTTGACGACACGATCCCGGACGTGACGGCCCGTGTCGCGCGGTTCACGTTTATTCGCGGCGATGTTGAGGTCCGCCGCGAGGGCAGCCAGGATTGGGAAAAAGCCGTTTTGAACCTGCCGGTCGTCGAGGGCGACGAGATAACGACCGATGCAGGCGGGCGGTTCGAGATCCAGTTCAACAGCTACACGCATGTCCGCGTGGCTGAAAACTCGTATTTGAAGATAGTAGGTTTGAAGGACGGTGCTATCGCTTTAAGCCTCCCGGAAGGCACGCTGAATGCACGTTTTACCAAATTCGATAAGGACGAATCGTTCTTTGAGATCGATGCCCCGAAAACGACGATCGCCGTGCAGCGATCCGGGATGTATCGCATCGACGCCGGAAAATCCGGGGACTCCGAAGTGCGGGTAACCGTCACGAATAACGGTGAAGCCCGCATTTATTCCGATACATCAGGCTTTACGCTCAAGAACGGGCGGACGGCAACAATCAAGATTGACGGGCAATATGCCGGCGAGTGGGAAACTGCCGATGCGTCGCGCTACGCAGACGAGTTCGACGCCTGGTCGCTTGACCGCGATGTAGCGATCGCGAACCGGTTAAAAGACGCCTATTACGACAAGTATTACGACCGCGACGTTTACGGTGCCGAAGACCTTGACGATTACGGCGAATGGGTACACACCCGAAAATACGGATACGTCTGGCGGCCGTATCGTAATTCCACCAGTCAGTATGCTAACTGGTCGCCGTACCGTTACGGCCACTGGCGTTGGATTCCGCCCTTTGGCTGGACGTGGGTGAACGACGAACCATGGGGCTGGGCGACGTACCATCACGGCCGGTGGATTTATGATGACGGGTCGTGGTATTGGACGCCCTACGGCCAGTATCGAACCAGCCGAAGCTGGTGGTATCCGGCGCTGGTCGGACTGCTTATCGTCAACAACAATATTTGCTGGTATCCGCTTCCATATAATTACGGTTACTACAACTACAATTACTATTACGGTAATTACGGCGGCGGGCATCATGGCGGCGGCAATGGCGGAGGGCAAAATGGCGGCAACGGAGGAGGTTCCGGCGGCGGTCCAACTCCAAGCCCTACGCCTGTGATGCCTACGTCATATCCGCAGGGAGGACCTTCGGTATTTGCAAATAACGATCTGCGACGGGCGTGGTTTGCTACACCGCCCCTCCTACGCGTACCGCCGACTGGCGTTGTCTCAACCCCGCTGAGTTCATTCGGCCGTGTAACCAGAGACTTCAAGACACCCGCGGCTGCCGATGCAAGAGTCGTGCTGTCCAAGAAGCTCGCAATAAGCGATCCGGTACGGCTGCTGCCGACTTTTCAGGAACTGAACGGAAAGGTCAGTCCGGAGATCAAGAGTGAGAAACCGCGGAACATCGTAGCGGCAACCAAGCCGCAAACCGGGGCGATGATCAGGAACGGTGACGGCCCGCTTGACCAAAAGCTGCAAACCACCAAGATATTTGGTGACCGGCAGCCTGTTCAAATAAGAGCAGAACCCGGAAGTGTTCCGGAACGGCGGAAGACGGGTGCGGTCACGCATCCTGTCGTTAACGGTCAGGAAAATAACGACACTCCGATCCGTCCGGAACCAAGGCAAACGCAGCCATCTAAGCAACGCGGCGACGATGACCCAGTCAGAGCGGCACCAACAGAAACGCGGACAACCAAAACCAGGGATGACCGGCAAAGCGAACCGGTTAGGCAGCCGCGTGTCGAAGCACCGCAAAAGCAACGAGATGATCCTCCGACGCGAAGTGAACCAACTCGAAGTGAACCGACGCGCAGCGAGCCTACCCGCAGCGAGCCTCCACCGCGGAATGATCCGCCGCCGAGAAGCGAGCCGGCTCCATCAAAAAGCGAGCCGACTCGATCTGAGCCGCGGAAACCGAAGGACGGCTAATTCAAGGATAAAAGGAAGAGGCGGCCAAATGGCCGCCCTTTTTATGGAACGTATACAGCCCGGTTAATATCGGTCGTGTTTCCGAGATAGAAAAACCGCAGGTTCTTCATATACTTGTTAGCAACGGTTTGAATGTCGCGGGCGGTTACGGCTCTGACACCCTTCAGAAACTCGAATGAGTTTCTCCAGCCGCCGCCGACAAGCTCATACCGGGCAAGCTCGCCGACCTGGGCTCCGCTCGTTTCCTGGCCAAGATAGTGCCGGGTCAGGAAAAATGCTGCTATTTCGTCAATGACCTCTTCGTTCAGCTTGTTGCTCTGTAACAGTTTGATCTGATCTCGCATCGCCACGATCGCCCGATTTGGGTCGTTTGTCGAAACGGAAATACTCGCGGTATTTGCACTGAAATTGCTCATATCTGCGTCGGGCGCGTACGAAAGCTGCAGCCGGCCGCGAACCTCCTGGTAGACCAGGGTCTGCAGGATCGACATGGCGACACGCATGGCGTAGTAATCCGGATCGCCCGGCGCAGGCGCCGCGAAAATTCCCTTGACGTAATTCGTCGGCAAAGTTCGCTGGGCGATATCGAGGGTCCCCTTCGAAAAATTCAACGTGGGATACGGCGTTTCCTTGTAAGTTCCGCGCGGCAGTTTTCCAAACGTCGCCGCGATCTTCGTTTTCAACTGATCGGCGTCCAGGTCACCGACGAATACAAGCAGGAGCCGCGACGTCTCCATCACACTTTTGTGATAGGCACGAAGATCGCTGGCGGTCAGCGATCCAATGGTCGCGATCGTTCCGTTGACGTCGTTCGCATATGGATGGCCTGCATAGATGACCCTTTCCTGAAGCGTTTCAAGGGCGCTCTCCGGCACCGTCCCCGCTTCACGCAATCCGGTCAGGATGCCTTCGCGATTGCGTTTGATATCTTCCTCGGCAAATGCAGGGTTCAAAAGCACTTCGGAATAAATCTCCCACGCCCGGTCGAAATTCTGCCGGGTCGATCCGAAGCTGACGACGCTGAAATCATTAGTCACCGACGCCCCGAACGCACTGCCCATGCTGGCAATCTCGCGCCGTACCGTTTGTCTCGGCAGGGTTTTTCCAGCGTCGATCGCCGTTGAGAGCATCAGGCTTTCGATGCCCGCGTTTTTTTCATTTATATTGCGTGCACCGCCGCGAACGAAAAGCCCGCCTGCAATCGTCGGCGAATTCACGCGCCGCTTAACGATCACCTTCAATCCGTTTACATCAATTTCGGTGACTTGAGCGGCCTGGGCCGCAAAATCGTCAAGTTTCGATTCCTGCGCAAAGGCCGTGACAGTAGCGAAAAATAAGATCGGCAAAAGAAAGGCTTTTCTAGTTACTTTCAAGCTCATCGGGCACCTCCGATCAGATCCCCTTCGGTCAAGGCAGCTTCCTTTTTGCCTTCGGGTGAGACGAGGGCGACGACGACATGATTCTTGCCGTGAACATACGTCTTTATGTAGCGGTTAATGTCGTCGCGAGTGACGGCCCGCAGCTTTGCGTGATAGCCGCGGAAATAGTCAATTCCGGTTGACGACCACCAAAACCCAAGCGTGTGTCCGTATTCGCTCATCTTTTCACGTTCGAAAAGATCGTTTGTTTCCAAGATCGTTTTGGCGTTCTCAAGCTCGGCATCGGAGAAATAATCGGGGCTTGTAAATTGAGCGATCTCGGCGTAGGCAACTTTGAGCGCGGCCTTTGCCTTGTCCGGGCGCGTGCTCATTATAAGATTTATCGGCCCGACATTTCGCTGTGTGTAATATCCGAAGCCCACCGACGCAGCCAATCCGGAATCGATCAGATTTCGCTGAAACCGCGAATCGGGTTGCGAGATAATGTAGGAAAAAACATCGGCAGCATAGGTCGCCGCATCATCCTTTCCGATCGAAGGGCCGTGCCAGCCGATCTCGACAAACAAGTTTTGGCTGCCTGCCTTGTCACTCTCGGCCTCAACATTTTTTTCGATTATCACCGCCTCGCTCTTCGGCAGCGGCGGATGCTCAACCAGCGGAAATTCCTTGAACGGATCGACGGGCCTGCGCTCCCAGTTTCCCATGATCTGCTCGGCAAGCCGGAAAACTTCTTCGGGTTTTGCATCGCCGGTAACGACAAGGGCCGAGTTATTCGGAACGTAATATCGCCCTTGTATGGTGCGCATCTTTTCGAGCGTTGCCGTCGCGACCGATTCGCGCGTACCCTGCGGGTCTTTTCGCGTCGGGTACTTGTAAAAGAGCTTTTGCCTTACAGCTAGATCGAGATAACCAAATGGATTGGACTCGCGGCGGTCGATCTCGCCGATCACGACTTGCTTTTCCTGTTCGAACGCCGTCTCATCAAACGCCGGAAACCGCACCGAATCGTTTATATAGCGGATCGCCGTCGCCAGGTACGGGCTTGTCGTCGTGAAATAATAATTGACTATTTCCTCGTGCGTCGTGCCGTTAAAGATGCTCACCTTATTCACATCCTTCAAATACGACACGTCGCCGATCTTAGGCTTTAGAGCGAGAGCCGATGTACACAACGGCGGTACCGAAAAGCGGCTTTGCTGGCCGGCGGCCTCGCAATCTCGAAGGGCTATCGCTAGATTCGGCTTAAAAAACATATGCTCGTAGAGGTGCGACAGGCCGTGAAATTCCGGTGGTTCGGTAAACGAGCCGTTGCGGACGGCAAGTTCGACCGTAACCAGCGGCACGAAAGCATCCTGCAATACGATCACTTCGAGGCCGTTCGGTAGGGTCTTATTTACAAATGGAACCGCATATTGTGGCCGTTTATCACCCGATTTTGCGGCAGCAGCCGTACTTTTTGTGGCGGCCGGGTTTTTCGGAGGG
>DLHV01000192.1:0-14748 GCA_002483395.1 Chloracidobacterium sp. UBA7659
ACGCTCCCTAACGGTCGCGTCTCTGGCCGTATGGACAAGATGCCGTTCGAGGCGTTGGGTTGGATATTGTCGGTCCTGGCAAACGATCCGAACTCGACCGTCGAGGTTCAGGCTATCATTCGTCACCTGATGAATCGGACAACCGAAACGGCCGCGACGGCGAACTTTGTCACTGATTACGGAGATGGTGCGTGGCTGATAATGTATTCGAACCGGCGTGCAGATGGCGTGCTGCTTGAGGCTTTGATCAAGGCGGGAACTCGGACGTCCACGTCCGCCGATTCTGAGGCGGACAGGAATATCCGCGTTCCAGCCAACGACCTCATTCCGAAACTCGTCCGCGGCCTGCTCGATCATCGCGTCAAAGGTGCATGGTCGAATACACAGGAGAATGTGTTTATCCTGCTGGCGCTGGATAAATACTTCAACGCATTCGAAAAGGTGACACCTGATTTTGTCACGCGTGTATGGCTCGGCAATACGTATGCCGGCGAAGAGGCTTTCAAGGGCCGCTCGGTCGATTCGAATGTGCTGAATATTCCGATGTCCTACCTCGTCAATCAGGGCGGCACGTCCAATCTGTTCATCGATCGCCAGGGTGCGGGAAGGCTCTACTATCGCGTCGGCATGAAATACGCACCGAAGAATCTGAAACTTGATCCGGCCGATTATGGCTTTACCGTACTTCGTAAATACGAGGCGGTTGATGATAAGGACGACGTCAAGCAAAACGCCGACGGCACATGGACGATCAAATCGGGAGCACGAGTTCGAGTGCGGCTGACTATGGTCGCCCAGGCTCGGCGTTATCACGTCGCACTGGTCGATCCTCTGCCCGCGGGGCTAGAGATACTGAACCCGGAACTGGCAACGACCGAGGCAATTCCCGCCGATCAAGGAGGTAACACACAGGTGACAACCTTTGGCAGCCGTTCGTTCGGGCACGGTTGGTGGTGGCGGCAATACTGGTTCGAACACCAGAACTTCCGCGACGAGCGTGCCGAAGCGTTTGCATCACTGCTCTGGGAAGGTGTTTACAACTATACCTACGTCACACGTGCTACAACACCGGGCCAGTTCGTCGTCCCGCCTGCAAAGGCCGAGGAGATGTATCATCCCGAAACCTTCGGACGGACCGGAACTGATTTTGTCAAAGTGGAATAGGGAAGCGAAAGATTTGAACCACAACGCCCTGATAGAATATCTTTCGTGCTAAAATGCCGGAGGTATGAGATTCCTTTTTCTGCTGGCCTTGGCGTTTGTTTGCAGCCCGGTCGTTGCCCAATCCGATCTGGAAAATATGATCGCGACGGAAAGGTCATTCGCCCTGCTCGCCGAAGCAAAGGGTACGAAACATGCTTTTTTGCAGAATCTTGCCCCTGATGGTGTTCTTTTTCTTCCAGATCGGGTAAACGGTGTTTCGTACTGGAACGGCCGCGGCGAATCGTCCGGGCTGCTTTCGTGGGCGCCGAATTATGCGGATATTTCGGTGAACGGAATGCTTGGTTACACTACCGGAAATTGGGAGTATCGCCCAAAGGGAAAGGATGACAATCCAACGGGTTTTGGCGAATTTGTAACGCTTTGGCAGCGCCAACNNCGTAGTCGATATCGGCATCGAACATCCCAAACCTGAAAAATTTTCGTACCAGGTTGTTTTTCCAACATCTTTTGACCGCGATGCTAACGAAAAAAACAGTTCGGCGGGCGACGCGGCTACCGGTTTCTACGAATCCAACGCGTCAAGCGGAATTGCGGCGGCGTATAAAGCATTTGCTTCAAAGGATATTCGCGTATTTCGAGAGGGACAATTTCCGATTATTGGAAAAAGCAACCTGCTCTCGTATGTGAAAAGAACAAAGGGCCGGATATCTTTCACAAAGAGAAGTTCCTTTTTCGGCGCTGCCGACCTTTCATATACGGTCAACACTTACTCGATCTCACTTGACGGCAAAGTCACTGAAAAGGGAAATTTTGTCCAGATCTGGAAGCGCGAAAAAGGCCGCTGGCAAATCGTTCTGGACATTTTCAAACCTGTGCCGTCTTCCTAAAGGCTCTGCTTAGAATGAACCTACCGAAACAACAAACTGTCCCGGACACTTATCCAAAAGTTGTCGATCTGCTCCGAATGGAGGCTTTAGCTATTGAAAGAGCCGCCGGAAACCTCGATCCCGCAAGTGCGCGGCGTGCAATCGACCTTATGGCAGCCTGTGAAAATAAGATAATAGTAACAGGTGTCGGAAAATCCGGGGTAATTGCACAGAAGATCGCACAAACACTTACGAGCATCGGGACAGTAGCAATCTTCGTTCATCCTTCCGACGCCATGCACGGCGGCCTCGGTGTCATAACCGCCGGTGACGTTGTCATCGCGTTGAGCAATTCCGGCGAAACCGACGAGATCCTCGCCCTTATTCCGGCGCTTAAAAGCCGGGCGGTCCCGATAATCTCGATCATAGGCAATACCGATTCGACACTTTCGAGGCAATCCGACGTAGTTCTCGACGCATCTGTCGATAAAGAGGCGTGCCCGCTCAATCTTGCACCGACAACATCAACCACGGTCGCTCTCGCCATCGGCGATGCTCTGGCAATGACGCTTATGCAATCGAGAGGCCTGACAGCCGAAGATTTCGCCGCCAATCACCCGGCTGGGCAATTGGGGAAACGGCTGACATTGAGAGTTGAGCACCTGATGCATACGAGCCCAAATGTTAGCCCGGCGGATGGATGGCTCGATATAGTGAAAGCTCTATCGAAATATGCTCTCGGTGCAGTCAATGTTATCGACGCAGAAGGGAGCCCGATCGGTATTGTCACCGACGGCGACCTCCGCCGATCGATCGAACGCAACGGTGCTTCGGACCTCATCTCCTTAAAGGCCGAGCAGATGATGACGAAACAACCGACGACCGCGAAACCCGAAATGCTGGCATTTAACGCTCTTCAGTTGATGGAGAATCGCTCGTCGCAAATATCGGTACTTCCGGTGGTTGACGACGAAGGCCGTTGTCTTGGCTTGCTCAGGCTGCACGATGTTGTGAGGAGCGGATTGTGAAACAGGGGCGCAAGTCGCATTGTGCAACGCTTCTGGTTGTCCATCATCTAACATCATAAAGATACAAGATGGCGGCCCAACCTTCAGGTAATAATGTCGGGCTCTTATCTAATTCCGGACCGTACCGCAGCATTTGTTCAAGAAAATACTTCGAATGCCAGAACGCTTCAAGGATCGGACGCGTCTCGGCCAGCCATTTAGAGTTTGTTTCGTTCCAGTCAAAAGTTTTCCCTAGGGCTTCATCGGTAATACCGCGAAACCATTGATTGAGGATAAACCGTCCGGTGCGATCCTTTCAAATAAATGAACCGCCCTTTCTATCTCGCTGGCGGCTCCAAATACCTTAAAGCTTTGGTGATAGAATCGATAAACATAATCCTCTTCAACTGTTAGAAAAATCTTGTAGAGGCTTTCGATGTCCGAAAGATTGTCTTTTATGTGGTTTAATAACTTGTCGGATTGCTGTTGACGGAAATCCATCGTATTTTTTCCAATCAATTTATGGGTGTACGGGCAACATCCCTGGCAACTTTCAATTTGCCTGTTATATCTATAACTCAGGAATCGAATGGAATCGAATCACGAAGCTAAATTTCGGCAGGACGACAGGAGAAGAAGGGGTGAAAAAAGTATTTGGTATATTTGTGGCTCTTGTTTTGTGTGCGTCTTTTGGAACCGCACAGCGGGTTGAGGTAGCGATCAGCCTCAACGAAGCTTTTTTCGATTCTCTGCTTGACGCCGTTTATCTAAATGCGGGGCCGATAGAATTTTCCATTGCAAATGGAAATACCAAAAACCGCCAGAAACGTTCGGGCGTTGTGGCCTTTACCGAGAATGTCGAACCTGCCTGCAAAGAAGTGATACAGCTTCTCCGTGAAAACAACGGTGTGCGCACCGCAGTTCGTTTCCGCGAAGGGAAAATTTATGCCCCGCTTGCGTTTACGGGAAACTATCGCCCGCCGTTTGTCGGCTGCGTCCCGTTTTCGGGGTATGCCGAAACAAACATCGATCTTGAATTCGATCAGGACAACCAACGCCTGATCGCCAGAGCAAAGGTATTGAATGTTGTGCTCAATGGAACCGGCGGCGTCGGCGGCAGCGTAATTGCGAAGCTGGTACAGAGTTCGATCGACAAGAAAATAAACCCGATCGAGATCATTCGAATGGACAAAATGTCCTTCATGCTGCCAGTGCAAAATGGTGCGAATCTTCGTATGAGAGCAACCGGCCTTCGCCATGAGGTAGAGAACGGAGCATTGAAGATCCATATCGCCTACGAATTTTCCAAGTGACATGCCCTGCGTCCTGTGAGTTTCAATCTGGCATAACACGCAACAATGTTAACCGCCTGATGGTATCCATCCGTAATTCTCGAAACAGCGCCATCCTTTAGCCGGACCTTGCAGCAACCTCGGCACGCTTCTCCATTTGTTCAATGCGTCGTCCTGGCTTGATCCGCCAGCCAGTGATATGCCGTGGTAAGCACGTGCCCTCATCCCGTTAAAGTCAGGGTAAGCCCACTCTTGCATATGTATTATTATCAGGACTCCCTCGCCCCGATTGAGGATATTCTCGATAGCCGTCGCGTGTTTTGTTTTCAGGTCTTCCTCAATTCTCCATTGAATTCCTTTGTCGCCGAGCCACTGGATTCCGCCCGCAAGTGCCATACCGATTGCGGCCGCGGCGTTCTGGTTTCTCATCATCCTTCCACCGGCCCCTTTCGGCATTCCGCGCAGGTCGGGAACGCCGGTTCCTGAATTTGCGGGAAGCTTGGCAGGGGTTACGCCAATCGGACCGCTCGAAACAAGCTTAAACGATGCCCGGATCTGGCCTACGAGCGGGGTCGGCTGCCCATTCTTATGTACAATGCAAAGCTGGTTGCCGCCCCGGACGTACTCTGGCCCTATGATTATGTCGTATTGGTTGCGGTCGATCTTGTTAGCTTTCAGAAAACTCTCGAACGTTTCGCCGTACATTTCATTCATTCGCCCGGTTTTAATAATGTCCAATGCCTGTTTTCCGCCCGGTCCGTTAAAGAACTGCGCCCAACGCGGATCCGTGCGGAGATCGAGTACCCGGCCAAGGCTACTTGGATCAATATTTGTCGTCAACACTACCTGCTTATTGGCGTCAGTCGTACGCGTTGTCGCATATAGCTTTGCAACGTCGTAGCGATCAGTCAGATACGTGCCATCGCCAAAATCGTGAATCGAACCTCCTGGTTTTGAGACCGGCCCCCCTGCCGCTTCACCGCGAAACCATGTTTCAGCCATAATCGAATCCTCCTTTTTTTGAAAAGATTTTAACCCCGAATCGATCAACCGCATGGCCGCGACCATTTTTTAGGTACCGGTTTGCTTGATTGACGGTCAAACGAATCAAATTTGCGGTTATTCCGGTAATTTTTATTTGCGTCACAGTCGCACGAAATCCGCGGTTTGCATCGTCCCAATTCGTCGGTCTGTCAACGAAATGGTATTCATAAATACTTTTGATCGGTCTTTTCGCCCGTTTTTGCGTAATTTAGACGTGTGGAACACTATTTGCCCTATATTAGGCAGAGTCACGTTTGCCTGGCAAAAAGCGTGGGGAAAAGGGGACAAATATGAACAACTATCTACGTCGAATTAGTTTTGCCTCATTGATCTGCGGCGCATTGTTCTTCGGATTGACTGCTGAGGCCGCAACTCAGCGAGGTCGTTCGAAAGATCGCGGCGACAATCAACCGGCTAAACAGGAACAGCAGACCAGGCAGGAAGCCAAACCGGAGCGTCAGCAGCAGCAAGTCCGCCCTGAGCGGAATGTCCGTCAGGAGCAGGGTGAAAGGGTAAGACAGCAGCAGCAACAACAGGAACAGATTCGCAATGCTCGTTCGCAACAACAGGAAGCGGACATGCGTGAGCGTCGCCAGCAGCAGCAACAGGAACAGATTCGCAATGCTCGTTCGCAACAACAGGAAGCGGACATCCGCCAGCGTCGCCAACAGCAGCAGGAGGAATTCCGTCAGCAGCAGGAACAGCAAATTCGCAATGAGCGGACAAAACAGGAAACAGAAATGCGGCAGCGCCGAGAACGGCAGCAGCAGGAACAGATCCGTGTCCAGCAGCAGCGGCAAGAGCAGATCAGAAACGCCCGCACGAAACAGGACGAAAGATCGTGGCGTGACAGACAGCAGCAACAGGAACAGGTTCGCGTGGAGCGAGACCGCAAACCTCAGGCAGATAACAGGGGAAACAACGGTCGTGGCTACCAGCAGATAGATCGCCGCCAACAGGAAGAACTCCAACAACGTCGCGTCAGCCAGTACAAAGAGCGGTGGCAGAACTGGCAGTATATCCAGAACCAGCGTCAGCGCCAGTTGGAGCAGCAGCGTCGCCGGG
Organism: Chloracidobacterium sp. UBA7659; assembly: GCA_002483395.1. GTDB lineage: Bacteria > Acidobacteriota > Blastocatellia > Pyrinomonadales > Pyrinomonadaceae > OLB17. Next base: position 6,439 of record DLHV01000192.1, read on the forward strand.
CATATCTGCGGTACCAGCAGCGGTATTGGGACCGAATTCGGCGTGACCAGCTTCGCCTTCAGCAGGCTCGCTATTACAACAGCCTTATCTACGATTACCGGTATCGACGCGGCGGCAGTTATTACTACACGAGCCAATATGGCGCCCAAATGCTTCGAGACGCCGTGAATTACGGTTACGAGGAAGGCTTCCGCGCCGGAGTTGCCGACAGAGAGGACGGCTGGGGCTATAACTATTCCGCGTCGTACGGCTATCAGGACGCCAGCTTCGGTTATGATAACTGCTATATTGATATGGCCGATTACAATTACTATTTCCGTGAAGGTTTCCGACGCGGTTACGAAGACGGTTACTATGGCCGCTACCGGTACGGAAATTACTCGAACGGCAGGTACAGCATATTGGGTGCGGTTCTAGGGGCTATCCTTGATATCGCAAGATTCTAAACTCACGCCAATCATGAACTTAAGCCTCATCCGGACTCGAATCGGATGAGGCTTTTTTAACAAAGGCTTGCGGAGATTCTTCTACTGTTCAGGCTTGCCGATTCCGAATCGCGTGTCATTGCCGTTAAAGAACACCTGTTGTGCAAACGACGCGTAAGAATGGGCGTTGTGCAGCTGGTTCAATGCCGGCTGCCTCGCATATGCGGCGGCGTTCTCATTAATATGATTCGCACCATTTGATGCCGCGGGATGATCGGCTATGTGGACTGGCTCGTGAAGCACCATTGCGGCCCGGCAGCCCGGACCGAATCCGGTAGTGCCCGAGCGTTCGCGAAACGCGGGCGTAAAATTCACCTTCCCTGAGGCGAGCGGGACATGTGCCGGGGTCCCATTGGCCGATTCGGCAGAGGTCGTATCGTCAATGAAAAACGCGGTGTTTCCGACCAAAATACCGAGACTCTTTACATAAATTTCGAGTATCTTGTCGATGAAGGGGATACGCGAGGTCGACAAAGTGCTGATATGAAAATGCGTTTCCAGAGCTTCGAGCGTAACCGCCACTAGCCGTGGAGGTATCGGCGCAAGCGGCGACGGGTTCGCGATGAACCCCCGGGTGTCCGTCAGGCCGCTTATCGCCCCTCTCGCCCAAAGGATCGACGTTGCGGCGTCACGCTTGGCTAACGCCGACATGGTTAGCGACGGCGCTGGTGGTGGTGGTGGTGGTGGCGGAACGACACCGCCCCTCCTCGGTAATTCGCCGTCTAACGCAGCCACGGTTTTTTTACCGACAACCCGATCTATCTTACCCGCGAAGTTAACAAGCGGAGGGGTTTGCCTCGATTTATAGAGGGCAACCAGATCGCCCGTGTCGGCTCCAAACAGATCACTAACAGGTATTTGTCGTACCGCCGGGCTTTGTTTTGCCGCCCAGGCATTTAGTGCCTTCTTTATAAGCACAACCCATGGGCCTCTGGGTGCGAACCGCTCACCTATGTGGTCACTGTCTTTGTTTGCACAGTCAACCAATTTCCGGTTATCTGCAAATTCTGATTGAAATGCCATGATATTTCTCCTTACCTATCAAAAACCAATCCGTTCAGTTAGTCATCAAGAGGCTAAACTCAATCTTTCGTCGTTTCCGAAAACCCCTTTTTGAGCATCTGGCAGGTAACGCGGCTTACTCCTGTTGATGAGAGACGCTGAAGAAATTAATATTTGCGCTAACGCTGAGTAATAGTTCTTTGGGTCGTCCGGAAAATCGCTTTGACGGGGTGTTATGACGTAAGATTGAATCTATGGAAAAGCTGATTCGACGCTCCGGCCGTTTTCTTTTTGGCCGAATTCTGCCGCGTTTGGCATATCCGGTGGTGTCGGGGCCGTTAAAATTCTCGCGGTTTATTCTCGGTTCGATGGCCGGCGACGGCGGCGGAGCTTCAATCTATTTCAACAAGATGGAACCGGAGCAGGCTGAGGCAATGCTGCGGGAATTGAAGGAAGGCGACGTCTTTTTCGATATCGGTGCCAACGTCGGTTATTACTCGATCCTCGCTTCGAAAATTGTAGGGAAAACTGGGACTGTAATAGCCTGCGAGCCGGTTATTCGGAATCTAGCGTTTCTGCAACAGCACGTTGTCTTGAACAAAGCAGAAAATGTCAGAATCCTCGCATTCGCGTGCTCGGACGAGAATGGGACCGCCCGGTTTTCGCTTGGCCCGAATAGCGCGATGGGTCAATTAGTTGCGGGGGGGGGCTCGCAAGCTGATATACTCGTGCCGGCGATCACGCTTGCTACGATCACCGAAGAATTGGGTTTGCTGCCGGATGTGCTCAAGATCGATGTCGAGGGAGCGGAATTGGGCGTTCTACAAGGTGGAATCGAAATCCTGAACCGAAAAAAGCCGACGATCTTTCTTTCGACTCATTCGATCGAGCTTCGGAAAGACTGCCTGAAGTTATTAAAGGAAATCGGGTACGACGCGGAACCGTTGGTCGAAGATACGGATCCACACGAATTCCTCGCTAGGGCGATCTAGCGTCGCCTCCTCTTTAGTCCCTGACGGGACTTAAATCGTTGTTCTTATTCAAGGACGTCCCTACCGGGGGCTTTGGAACTGTTTCTGATCCTGCGCCGCCTATTTGCCCCCCAAAACCGCAATGCTGCTTCCCATTCTTCGCATTCCGGGGATGACCGAACATACGGCATCGTCGATCTTGCCCACGTACCAGGGAAGTTGCTTGCTTACATTGATCCCGAACTTCGCCAGAGCCAGGAACGCGTATCGCGTTATTGTCCCGTGCTGAATGAGTTTCGAATTTCTAAAAGCATCCTGCATTGGACCGACACGCTTCGCTGTCAGCGGCGTGCAATAAGCATCCTCGCGCTGGCCGAGCATTTTTGTCCCGATCGCATAAAGCGGTGCCCGCCATGGCTCGACCGCGGCGAATTTTCCTCCTGTGCGCAGGACACGTGCGGCTTCGGGAAGGGCCAATTCGGTCTGCATATGATGCAGGCAGCCGCCCGCAAAGACGGCGTCAAACGTTTCCGCCATGATCGGCAATTCTTCGGCGATCGCCACCACGCAGCGGAATCGCTCGCCGACGCCTGCCGATTCGGCAAGCCCGCGGGCTATCGTCGCTTCACCCAGCATAGGAGTTATCAGCCACGCCTCGTCCGCACCGGCCATCGCGAATTTAATCACATGAGTGCCTGAACCTCCGAGTTGCAAAACCCGTTGGTTTTTATAAGGCCCAAGGTACTGATAAGCATCCCACAGTGCCGCTGAGTCATGAACCGTATCGACCCACCTTTGCCAGGGCGCGGGAAACGAGGCTCGTTCTTCATCGGTTGCAGCCAACTCGGTTGGCAGAATCGATTCAGCTCCGCCTTTCTCAAGCTCTTCGGACGCATTCGTAGCGGCGGTGTTGTAGAACTCCATCTCCTCGTATGCCTCCGCGTATCTCGGATCGGTCAGGTCGAAGGCCGTCTGATCTTCAGCAACAGTAAGAGCCTCCGGTGCGAGAAGGATAGGGATTCCATCGACAACCGGATACGCGCATTTTAGGTCTTCACGCAGAAGGACCTGCGGCGTAACACCAGCCGGTTTGGACGCTTTGCCCTTTGCATTTAACGACTCCGCGCGCGGACGCAGTTCGCCTTTCATTCGCTCTTGAGCTGTTTCGAGCGCGACAAGTTCGAGCCCGATCTTTGTCACCGGACAGATCAATGCGTCGACCGAGCCGTGTTGTTTCTCCAAATTCATAATTGAGCCACGAGGCAGCAGGCAAACTTCGATGTTAGTTGAAACGGTTGGTGAATTCAATAATCGCGGATCGGCCAAAGTTGTAGATTCGCAAATGCTTTATTATTCTCTAGCTAATGAAAGCACCGTTAGTTGCCATTATCGGCCGGCCGAATGTCGGCAAATCCACGCTTTTTAATCGGCTGACGGGTTCGCGTAAATCGATCGTCGGCGATGAATCGGGCATCACGCGTGACCGCATTTTCGGCGATGTCGAATGGAAATCGCGGACATTTGAACTCGTCGATACGGGCGGCATTGTTCCTGACGACGAAGCGGTAATTCCGGCAAACATATTCAAACAAGCCGGTTATGCGATTGATGAAGCCCAGGCAATTATTTGGGTTGTCGATGCGCGGGCAGGCGTGACGCCTCTGGATGAAGAGATTTCCGTGTTTCTGCGGAATATAGGCAAACCTATTTTTATAGCCGCAAACAAGGCCGAGACGCGGAAGGTCGAAGAAGAAGCCGCCGAGTTTTATAGGTTTGGATTCGAGTTGGCGCCGCTGTCTGCCGAGCACGGAACCTCGATAGGCGATCTGCTGGATCAGGTTTTCGACGTGCTCGAATTTGAGGACGAAGTCGAAGAAGAAAAGAGCGAAGAAATAAAGCTCGCGATCATCGGCCGGCCGAATGTCGGAAAGTCTTCGCTGCTGAACAGCATTCTCGGTGAGGAACGCGTGATCGTTTCGCCGATCCCCGGAACGACCCGCGATGCGATCGACACCGAACTCGAAGTTGACGGCCAGAAATATATTCTCATCGACACCGCCGGTATTCGCCGAAAGGGAAAGACGGTCGAGATGGCCGAAAAGATGTCCGTCATCATGGCCCGGAAAGCTCTGGAGCGGGCCGATGTAGCTATATTGATAATTGACGCAACCGAAGGAGCGACGCATCTCGACGCAAACATCGCGGGTTATGCCGTCGATTCGGGCTGCTCGGTTATCATTGCGGTAAACAAATGGGATGCGGTTGAGGAAAAGGAAACGAATACGATCTATGAATTCGAGCGTGAAATGCGGCAGCATATGAAATTTTTGGATTGGGCCCCGATGGTCGCGATTTCCGCACTGACCGGACAGCGCGTGACGAAGATTCTTCCGCTGGTAGCGAAAGCAAACGCCGCCCGTAACCTGCGTGTCCCGACAGCCCAACTCAATAAGTTCTTCGAGGACAGCATTTCACAGCCGCGGGGCGGAACGGCACCGTCTCCGGTTGCCGGCGGTGTGTCGCGGTTAAAGGTACAGTATATTACTCAGGGCGGGATCCGTCCGCCACTATTTGTTCTCTTCACATCTGGCGGAAACAAGGCCGGATTACACTTTTCGTATTTGAGGTATATTGAAAATCGGCTTCGCGACGCTTTTGAGTTTTTCGCGACACCTATTCGCTTGAAGGAAAAGCACAAGATTAGAAAGACCTTAACGCAAAGGCGCCAAGACGCCAGGCCGCAAAGACCCTGAAGGGTTGTTGTGAGTAGCCGCCTTTGATTCTGCCCGATTTGCAGCTTCAGCTTGCGTCTTCGCGTCTCGGCGTCTTCGCGTTAAAATATTCTAATAATGGAACTCGCTTTACTCGTCACCAGACTTATTCTCTTTGCCGTTTTCACATTGGCCGGAATCGGCAAGCTTTTGGATCCGCAAGGCTCCGTAAAGGCAATGCGCGAATTCGGGACGCCTGATGAATTCGCCAAAACATTTGCGATAGCGTTGCCCTTCGCTGAGATCGTGTTTGCCTTTTGTTTTTTGTTCAAGGAAATGTCCTGGATCGGAGCGCTCGGAGCACTTTTGCTGCTGCTCAGCTTCATCGGCGGGATGATATGGCAGATTTCGCAGGGCAAGGCTCCCGACTGCCATTGTTTCGGCCAGATACACAGCGAGCCGGTCAGTAAAAAGAGCCTTATCCGNNCGCAACATTGTTTTCGCGGTGCTCGCTCTGGTCCTAATCGCGCAGGGACGCGATCGGCAAGGACTTGCTCTCGCCGACACCAGCGCGGAAATGGTGCAAATGGCACTGATCTTTCTTTTGCTCGCACTATCGGTCGTTTTGCTTGCCTATGTTAAAAGATTTTCCGATCAGCAAAACGAGATCCTGCGGCGGATGGGTGTACTGGAACTTGTATCCGGCGAATCGCTCCCGGTCGAACGCCATGAAGCCGGCGATCCGAATGACGGACTGCCGATTGGAGCCCCGCTTCCACATTTCGCGATTCCCGACCTGAGCGGGCAGGTCGTGCATTCCGAGCAACTCCTTGCTGATAAAAAGCCGTTCCTTTTCTTTTTTGTCGGGCCGGCCTGTGAGCCGTGTCAGGTTCTTTTGCCGGAGATCGAGGAATGGGAAACTGAATTGGGAGACAAGCTAAGATTCGTTTTTGTCAGCAATGGGGACATCGACAGGAACCACGAGAAGTTTGGAAATGCGGATCAACGGCTGGTCCTAATCGAGGGCGTCCGCGAGTTTGCGCTGACCGTCAACGCCAAATGGACGCCGACCGCTTTGTTCGTCGGTTCGGATGGTAAGATCGCGAGCCATGTCGCTGCCGGCGATCTGGCCATCCGGCGCCTGGTCGAGCAAATAAAGAGCCGTGATCTCAACCAGGAGTTTCTGCATTTTCTCGGGATGAACGGGTACGGGAAACCAAAGATCGGGCAATCGATACCTGTGTTTTCAATGAAGGATTTAAACGGCGATGAGATTACCGACAAAAGCCTTCTTGGCCGAAGGACGCTTGTTGCGTTCTCAAGCCTGACATGCCCACATTGCACGGTATTAATGGGACAGATCCGTGAGTGGGAGCTGAACAAAAAGCCTGAGGATCCCAGCTTTGTTATCTTTGCCGATGGCGAACCTGTCGAACATACGACACTTGGTTTGGAATCGCCGATCCTTGTCGATCCGGAATACGCGGTCGCCCAGAAATTTGGAATGCACGGTGCTCCATCCGCTGTTTTGGTCAACGAAGAAGGAACGATCATAACCGAGACGGCGATCGGCCCTCCGAACATCTGGGCATTGATCGGGGAACGGCGCTGATCGGCTGATTTTTTGGCAGCCTAAGATGCGGGGGCAAGCCGCCCTTTCACTTAAGAACCTTGAACCCATTCTCAATAATGGAAAAAGCTATTGATTGGAAGATCATCGCTAAAGAAGGCGAAGCAAGGACAGGTATTATTACAACACGGCGTTCGCAGATCGAAACGCCGGTTTTTATGCCCGTCGGAACTCAGGGTGGGTTGAAAGGCGTCAGATTCGAATGGCTTGAATCCGAGATGGACGTCCGCATTGTTCTGGCGAATACCTATCATCTTTTTTTGCGTCCGGGAACCGATGTCATCCGAGCTCTTGGCGGATTGCACAAATTCTCGACATGGAACCGTTCGCTGCTGACCGACTCGGGCGGCTTTCAGGTATTTTCACTCACCGATCTTCGAAAGCTCACCGAGGAAGGGGTTGAATTCCGCTCGCACATCGATGGAAGCAAACGCTTTCTCTCGCCGGAAGTCTCGATGGACGTACAGGCAGCCCTCGGCTCCGACATCGTGATGGTATTTGACGAATGCGCTTCGGGCGATGCCGGAATCGACGCGACGCGGGCGAGCTTGGAGCTAACCGCGCGGTGGGCAAGACGTTCGAAAGATCGATTCAACAATTTACAGGAAGATGGAGCAGATTCGGGCTTTGTTCAGAGTTCAAGCGTTCTGAGTCCCGCCTTCTGGCGGCCGACCACCCCGTCAGCCGAAGCGGCTGCCACCCCTCCTAAGACAGGAAATTCACCGCCTGAAGGCGGGACTCAAAACGAAGGGTTGAGTGGAAGGCAGGCATTATTCGGCATCATTCAAGGTGCCGGCCATTTGGATCTTAGAAAAGAGAGTCTTGACCGAACCGTAGAGATCGGCTTTGACGGTTATGCGATCGGCGGCCTCAGCGTCGGCGAAGAAAAGCCGGTGATGTACGACGTGCTCGAGTTTCTAGCCCCAAAGATGCCGGCCGATAGGCCGCGGTATCTAATGGGTGTCGGTACGCCCGAGGACTTGATCGAAGCCGTCAGCCGTGGCGTCGATATGTTTGACTGTGTTATGCCGACGCGAAACGGCCGGACCGGCGGTGCGTTTACATCACGAGGCAAGATCAATATTCGCAACGCGAAATACGCCACGGACAACGAGCCGATCGACCCGGAATGCGGATGCTCTGTATGCAAAAGGTATTCTCGCGGCTACCTTCGGCATCTGTACCAGGCCGGTGAAATGAACGCGGCGATAATGATCTCGCATCACAATCTTGCGTTCTTCCTTGACACAATGCATAGAGTTAGGCAATCTATCAAATCCGGCCATTTTGCCCGATTCCGAAGCGAATTCCTAAGCAAATTAAGGGAGAATGAAGATTTAGGCGTTTGATATACTCGGTTCGAGCGTATATTATAAAGTTTTGTTTTCCGCACCAAAAGGATGAGTATAATAATGCTATTTTTTCAGGACGCCCCGGGCGGCAGCGGTTTATTCGGGACTCTTCTGCCGTTCCTGCCGTTCGTATTTATTTTTGGAATTTTCTATTTTCTC
>DLHV01000192.1:14773-17579 GCA_002483395.1 Chloracidobacterium sp. UBA7659
AAGTGGTCACGAACGGCGGCATTATCGGCAAGATCAAGGAAGTCAGGGAAACGAGCTTTATCATCCAGAGTGCCGAAAAATCGTTTCTGGAAGTTGGAAAAAGCGCGGTCGTAGGTAAGAAAGCGGAATAATAATAGCCACGGAGAGCACAGAGTTCTCAGAGGAAATTCCTCGGTGTTCTCTGTGATCTCGGTGGCAAGTTAATGGAATGAAAAACAACAGTTTGTGGATCAGATCGGCGATAATTTTAGTGGTCACGCTGGCGGGTATTTATCTTGTGATCGGCCCTCGCAGATCACCTAACAAGGGTGATTTTACCTTGGAAGGTATCAAGAAGAACCTCGCCGATAATATCAATCTCGGCCTCGATCTAAAGGGCGGCTCACACCTTGTGATGCGCGTCAAGACCGATGATTACCTTAAAACCCTGACCGAGAACAACGCCCAGGCGGCCCTGACGGCGGCACAGGACGCGAAAATGCCGATTGGCGGCAACACTGTTGTCGCCGAGAACGGCACGTATTCGATATCGGTTGAAGTAACCGATCCGGCCCAGATACAGACAGTGATCGACGAGATCAAAAAGAAGGTCGATTTTATAAATTGGACCGAATCCACAAGCGGAAACACGATCACCTGGAATTTGCCTTCGAATATGCAAACGGTTCTGAAGAACCAAGCTGTTGAACAGGCCTTGAAGATCATCGACAGCCGGATCAACGCATTTGGCGTTAAGGAGCCGACGCTTCAGCGTCACGGCGCCGAATCTTCGGGCCAGATCCTTTTGCAGATGCCTGGTGTTGATGATCCCGAGCGTGTCAAAAAGCTGATCGGTGCCAACTCGAATCTGAAGCTGATGAAGGTAGTCGGTCCTCCGAATCCGTCGCCGGTTCAGACATACCCGACGGAAGAAGCAGCTAAACAATCGATGGGCGGAGTTGAACCCGCAAATAGAAAGATATTGCCTTACGCGGAGCGCGAAGAGGCACCTGCCCCGTCAGCAACTCCCGGCCAGGAGAAGCCAAAACAATTTGTTGTCGTCGAGTATCCGGCGATCGTTGACGGCAGTGAGCTGCGCGATGCAAATGCGGTCTCGCGAACGGGCAGCGAAGGTGATTATCAGATATCATTCTCACTAAAACCGGCCGGAGCAGCGAAATTTGGCGATTGGACCAGCAAAAATCTCAACAACTACATGGGCGTGGTGCTCGGTTCCGAACTGGGCGGCGAAGTCAGAGACGAAGTCAAATCCGTGGCATACATCAAGTCGCGAATCGACGATCAGGGTGAGATTTCCGGCAAGTTTTCAAAAACGAGCGCCGAAGACCTTGCGCTTACTTTGCGTTCGGGAGCATTGCCGGCAAAGCTTGAGTATCAGGAAGAACGCACCGTCGGCCCGAGTCTCGGTGCCGATTCGATCCGCTCGGGTGTAACCGCTTCCCTGGCAGGACTAATTTTTATTGTCCTGTTCATGCTCGTTTACTATCGCGGTTCCGGAATCAATGCGGTAATTGCGCTCGTATTGAACCTCGTCTTGACCATGGCCGCATTGATCATGGTGGATTCGACCCTAACGCTTCCCGGTATCGCCGGCTTGATCCTCGGTATCGGCATGGCCGTCGACTCGAACGTGCTCATTTTTGAGCGAATGCGTGAGGAATTGCGGGCGGGCAAAAACGTGGCGGATGCGGTTTCGCTTGGCTTTGACCGCGCGTTCATTACAATTATCGACACGCACGTGACGACTATTATTTCGGCCATTATCCTGTACCTTTACGGTTCAGGACCGATCCGCGGTTTTGCGGTGACCCTCATTCTTGGATTGCTCATCAACCTTTTCTCGGCTGTTTTTGTGTCGAGAACGATCTTTATGTGGCTGCTCGAACGAAATCCGGAAATGAAGAAGTTAAGTATCTAAATAGTCGAGAGTTATGAGTCGAGAGTTGAGAGCAGGAATTCAGACTCTCGACTCATGACTCTCCACTCTCGACTCATAAATCAATGTTTCAAATCTTTACCAACATTAACGTCGACTGGATGGGTTGGCGTAAGCCGCTTATCGCGATTTCTATCTTGATTCTTTTGGCTGGTTTGATCTCTGCGGTCAGCAGACAGGCAACGCCCGGTGGGACCGACGCCTTTAATCTCGGCGTCGATTTTCAGGGCGGGACAGTGATTACGGCGAAGTTCAAGGAAAAACCGGCAATCGACGATATACGCTCGGCGCTCAATGGCGTAGGTATCAATGAACCGATCATTCAGGATTCGACTGACAAGACGGACGAAGTACTGATCAAGGTGCCCCTGTTTCAGGACGTCGAATCGAGTCAGCCTGCTGCTGACCCCGCTGCCGGCACGGCTGCTGAATCTACGCGTAATACCCAGGTGGATCGCGGCCGGGCAACTGTAAAAAAAGCCCTCGACACATTTGGTAAGGAAGCTGAAGCAACCAAGAGCCTCCCGGAAGACGAGGCCGCCGCTTATAAGATCGTAGGAACAGATTCCGTCGGCCCGGTCGCGGGTGCACAACTGCGAACACAGGCGATCCAGGCCACGCTGCTGGGAATGGTCGGCATCCTGCTTTTCATCGCGTTCCGTTATGACTGGACATACGCGGCCGGTGCCGTTATAGCGGTTTTTCACGATGTGCTGGTCACGCTTGCGTTCTTTTCCGTTTTTCAGTGGGAGATAAGCCTTACGGTGCTGGCCGCCCTGCTCACTCTTGTCGGTTTCTCGGTAAACGACTCGATCGTTATCTTTGACCGTATCCGCGAGAATCTCAGCCTTAATCGCGACAAGTCGCTTT
>DLHV01000219.1:0-167 GCA_002483395.1 Chloracidobacterium sp. UBA7659
ACGTGCTTGCGGGGTCATTTTCGAAGGATTTTTTCTCGGCATTGATTTCGAGCCGACAGTGCAGTGGTTCGAGGTTGGCAACAAGCTTCTGCTGTCGGACACGGCCTCGGCGGACGAATGCATAATGCTGCTCGATGCTGTTCCGGATCTGATCGATTCGACGCTCG
>DLHV01000219.1:221-30121 GCA_002483395.1 Chloracidobacterium sp. UBA7659
ACGCAGCGAAGACGGCGGATACGAAGCCGTGACAAAAGCAAAACGCGACCGGCGTGGGATGATCTACGAGGATTTTACGGATGTTGAGGGGTATAATTAAAATAAAGTCCTTTAAGCGTGAACATCCGGTTTTGTCGGGAATAATCGTATCTGCAGCAATTCCCGTCGGAATTGTTGCATGTGGATTTTTCCTCAGCCTTTTTGTACTTCTAACTTCGACATGCCGACCGAGGCCAACTGAAACGTGCGACGGGGTAGGGCTGATAGCTGTATCGATTTGGACGCTTTCAATATCGCTGGCTTCCGTTCTTCTGGTGGTTGTCCTAATCGTTGCATTCGTAGTGTTGCTTGCGGCGCTCCTTGCGTACGTATTCGCAAATCTCAATATGAAAAAGTCGTGATGAGTCGAAATACTCATCACGGCTTTTCCCTCCCCGGTTCGTTCTTTGTTCAGTCGGTTAACTAAATGGCAAATGCCCATTCCCGTCTTATCTCCCCGGTTATCTAACCAAAAAATGAACTTTCCCACCACAATTCGTATAACCTCATAAGTTTTCTGTCATATAGTTTTGCTCCGTGAAACGACTAAGTTATGTGACAAACGAAAACAGCCGTAGGGGCCTTGACGATGAACGATTGCGAACTGCGGGCTGAGTTGGAAAGACTCCATAGGGAAAGCTACGGCTGGGCGCTGAGCTGTTGCCGACGAAACCGGGCCGAGGCCGAGAATGTGCAGCAGGCGGTATATCTCAAGGTGCTTGAGGGAAAGGCTCGCTTTGACGGCCGGGCTTCGTTCAAGACCTGGCTGTTTGCGGTGATTCGCAGGACGGCAATTGATGAAAGGCGAAGGCAGTGGCTGAGTTGGCTGCGGTTGGAAAAATCGAAAGAGCGACTCTTGCCCGCATCCATTTCGGAGAACCCTTATGAAGCGGCTTACAGATCAGAGGTTTACGAATTGTTTCGACGAGCGGTTGCCAAACTGCCGCAACGCCAGCGGGAAGTGCTGCAGCTGGCTTTTTATCACGATATGAGTCTTGCAGAAGCTGCGGAAGTGATGGGTGTTTCGCTCGGTTCGGCCCGCACTCATTATGAGCGTGGAAAACAACGGCTTCGTAGGTTGATGCATGGAACGGAGAACATCGATGAATTGGGAACAAGAGAAAATAAGAGAGCTGTTCCAACAACAGAGGGCTGAGGATGAACGCAACGCGACGTCTTTTACTCGACATTGGAACGCGGCTCTATCGAAGGTGGAAAAGCCCCGGCGATATTGGGCCGCGAGGCGANNGCCGCCGCGATAATTTTACTTGGCACGGGATCGTGGATTTTCTTCAGACAATCCACGGAGCAACAAGCTCCGTCAGAAATCGTGAAGTCGGATACGGCTGCGCCTGAGGTCACCGCACCGCCGGTTTCTATTTTCCCGGCTGTCGTCGAGCAACCGCCGAAGGTTGACCGCCGACAACGCTCGTTCGCGCGGCCCCACTCATCCAAAGTTAACCGTCGGCCGCACCCGTTTGCTCGGCCCAAGCCGCCGGCGATCTTGATTTCGCAATGGAGCTCACCCACTGAATCCCTGTTGCGCACTCCGGGCGAGCAGCTATTCAAGAGAGTGCCGCGATTTGACGAATCGGTCGTGAACATCAAGGCAGTGTTTTCGAGTCAAAAAAAATAAGTTGGAGAAAATATGAGAGATATTAAATTGATATTTTGCGGACTATGCATCGTTCTGTTGGCCTTCGTCTCCGCCAGTGCGCAGCAGCAACCACAATCCGATCCTTTTGCCGGAAATCTGTTTCCACCCGAATTGATCATGCAGCATCAGCAGGCAATTGGCCTGAGCGAGGAGCAAAAGAATTTTGTTAAGACCGAGCTGCAAAAAGCGCAGATCCGCCTGACCGAGCTGCAATGGGGCCTCCAGGAGGAAGTGGAAAAGCTTTCGGCATCGGTAAAGCAGGATCAGGTTGACGAGTCGCTGGCTCTGACTCAGTTGGACAAAGTGCTCGCCATCGAGCGCGAGATCAAACGTACGCACATTGGGCTGCTCCTCCGCATAAAGAACAAACTGACGACGGCGCAGCTTGCTCGATTACGCGAAATCACAAACAAAACAAGAGGATAAATTCGGCGGAAATAGAGAGAACACAGATCAAATATAAGGATAAAATTACCAATGATAAAAGTGCCCCTGACCATTTTGGTTTTATTTGTTGCACTCTCAGTTAGCTGGCTCTTACCACAGTTTCCCCGCATAGGAACGAAGACCCAGATTATGAAGGGCGGTTCCCCGAGTCTCCCAGTGGGTTGGGAACCCGATCGCCGGCTCTCGCGATCCGAGGCAGCTTCGCAGACGAGCATTAACTTTGCCCGGAGCATCGCGGCGGACGCTGCCGGACGGGTGCACCTTGTTTGGAAAGAGGCTGTGGGCGGCAACACGGAGATATATTACAAGCGTTCGCCGGACGGCGGTGTAAGCTGGAGCCCGGCCGTTCGCCTCAGTTCGGCTGCGGGCGTTTCTGAGTCCGGCAACCCGGGCATCGCGATATCGGTGAACCTCGTGCACGTCGTTTGGTGGGATATCCGGACAGGAGCACCTCAGATTTTCCATAAACGCTCTCAGGACGGCGGGCTGACCTGGTCCGCCGACGCGCAGATCAGCAACTCTCCGGCCCATGCCGCGTTCCCGTCAATCGCAGCACAAGGCAACTCCGTGTATGTCGTATACGCAGACCTTCGCGACGGCCGTCCACAGGTTTACTATCTGCGCTCGCTTGATTCCGGCGTCTTCTGGTCAGCGCCGGTCCGACTCTCTGCGAGTATGCCGCATAGCTCCTACACGCCTACCGTGGCGGTCTGGAACTCCAACGTTTATGTGGCTTGGACAGATACGCGCGACTTCGCGCAGCCAACGACACTGGAAGAGGAGTACTTCCGCCGCTCTACTGACGGAGGCGCAACTTTTGAACCAGAGCAGCGGATGACGACCGATCCACCAGGAAGCCCGGCGAATTCCTGGGCTCCGTCTTTGGCGGCTCGCGATCAGTACGTCTGGTTCACATGGTTCGATGCCCGTGAGGGCAATTTCGAGATCTATACCAGACGTTCGCTCGACGGCGGTGCATCGTGGTCTGCGGATACCCGCTTGACCACCACCTCCGGGCAGTCTCTGCGCCCAGTCATCTCGCAGCGGGGCGATCAACTCTACATTGTTTACTGGGAGACTACCGGCTCAGAAGAAGAGGTATACTTCCTTCAGTCAAACGATCTGGGAACGTCCTGGTCGGCGCCCGAACAGCTGAGCTCCAGTGGCCGCGGGGCGAACTATCCCGGTGTTGCCGTGTCGACAACCGGCGTTCATGTCGCGTGGACCGATGCTCGCGATCAAAACGCAGAGATATACTACAAACGGTTGCCCGGCGTCCCGGTTCTCGTCGGCAACGGCCGCATCGCCTTTACACGGTTCATAAACGGAGTGCCGAACGGCACACCGCATATATTTACGGTCGCCCCGGATGGCACGGATGAGCGGCAGCTGACCTTTGAGGGCAGGAATGAGTATCCTGCCTGGTCGAGAGATGGGGCGAAGATCGCCTTTACATCAAACCGCAGCGGAGCCTTTGAGATATGGAAGATGAATCCGGACGGCTCAGACCAGCAGCAAATCACGCACGGCGGGCCGGGCGGGAACGGCGGGAGCTTTGTGCCGGATTGGTCCTACGACGGCACGCGGATCGCCTATGCATTCGTTGACCCTAGCGTCGGTCACCCTGAAGTTTGGGTCATGAATGCCGATGGCACCCAGCCGACTAGGCTGACCGTCACGCCGTCCGGCAGCCCATTCACCTGGAGCCTGCATCCATCATGGGAGCCCGGCGATGAACGAATTTACTACGCTTCAACGGCAAGCGGTACTTCGCAAGTTTGGGGATTGTTTTCCAATGGCCTGGGGCAGGAGCAGAAGACCTCAGGTCTCGGCCCGGACTTTCCGCACGCGAATGCGACGGAGTTTGGCCGTGAGGGCAAGTTGGCCTTTTGGGCTGGCTTTGAGGGACAGTATGGCGAAGTGTGGATTTGGGATGAGCCCGGCAGCGAGTCGCCTAGACGGCTGACCTCTACCACCGACCCGTGCAACAGCGACAACCCCGCCTGGGCCCCTGACGGCACCAAACTCCTTTTCGACAGCAACCAACCCAGCCCAAATGGGGGCGTCAACATCTGGGCTATTGATTCGCATGGGACCGATATGAGACTTCTAATTCCCGGAGGCATAGGCTTGTTCTCATGGCAGCCGGTTTTCAGTGCAACTGCAAACTTAAGCGGTCGCGTAACAACACAGAACGGCCGCGGCGTCTATTCGGCGATTGTTACGATCACGTATGAACCTGGAAGTACGAAATATACCTCGACGAATCCGTTTGGGTATTACAGATTCACGGGAATTCCGGCAGGACATATCTACACCGTTAATGTGCTTTCGAAGCGGTTCACTTTTCCCTCGAGAATAATTAATGTTTCAGACGATCTTGCGAATGTCAATTTCATCGCGCAACCTTAGCTGTTAAGCTCAAAAAAGCCGTGACGTGTCTTTTGACCCATCACGGCTTTTCCCTCCCCGG
Source organism: Chloracidobacterium sp. UBA7659 (assembly GCA_002483395.1). Taxonomy (GTDB): domain Bacteria; phylum Acidobacteriota; class Blastocatellia; order Pyrinomonadales; family Pyrinomonadaceae; genus OLB17. The sequence goes on from DLHV01000219.1 coordinate 4,838, forward strand.
TTCGACTACAGTTAATTGTTATTAGCGATAAACTCTGTAATACCGCCTGGTTTTCGGATTCAGCTTATATGTGTAGAGGGCCGAACCGCCCGCACCGGCCAACGAGCCGATCAAAACACCCTTTTTGCCGCCGATCAGACCGCCAATCAAGGCTCCGGCACCGGTTCCGATACCGACGTTAATTATATTGCGGTGACGGCGATAAAAGCTGGGCCGTTGATAAGTCGTTGTCGCGTACGAACGCGATCTAAAGTTGCGCCGCGTCTGTGCATTCGCGGAGGTCGACATAAGCGGAACCATTACCGCCATCATAGCCATCATCAAGAACGTTGTAATATATTTTTTCATTGCTGTTTCCCCCTATGAAATTTTTAGAAGGCGTTTGCCTCCTTCGCCCTTTGTAATGGCAATGGCTGTGCCAAAAAAGGTAAACCTGTTTGTTTGCAATGGGTTAAAAGGAATTCGAGATTTCTAACGATTCGGCAAAAACACTAAATCGGTTACGATTTGGCGTAATGGTATGCGGATCCATCGGGACAAACCTCGGAGATCGCGCTAAAAATGCCTCCAACTTACGTACGCCGGAGGCAATCTGATGATCAAAAATAAGGTGATATCAGCGGTAATAGCGACGTTGCTTAGGCCTGATCCCGTAGGTATAAAGCGCGCCCGCACCGGCGCCGCCCAGCAATCCGTACCCAACTCCGCGTCTGCCGCCAAGCAGCCCGCCGATCAGAGCGCCTGCACCGCTTCCAATGCCGATATTGATAAGATTACGGTGCCGCCGATAGAAACTCGGTCGCCGCTGCCCGTAGTAATACGTAGCCGGCTGATAGTAACCGCGGTTGTAGTTTCGTTCGTAATTTCGACGGTTATAATTCCGACGCTGGTTATAGCCGTAATTGGCGTAGCTGTAATTGTTTGAGCGGCCGCGATAACTCCGGCTGCGGCAGCTTTGGGCATACGTCAATACAGGCAATGTGATGGCAAAAACAAATAGCAGCAATGTGCCAACCAAAAACTTCTTCATGAGATTGTTTCCTTCCTTATGTAAATTTCAATACGGAGAGAGAAATGTGCTAAGTTTTTGGAGAGAGACTAATTCAGGGGCACGACGTATTGCTATCATAGCGTTCGTCGCGGCGGTTGGCAAGTTTCAAGTTGCGGTCACACAGGATGAAGTTCATTCGGTATTCAAAATTCAACGGTTTCGACGTATTCGGTGTCGATCTCGGCGATCTGATGGATTCGCTTTCGGACGCGATGCTCGATTCTGGTTTTAACGAAGATTACTGGTGGACCAGGGCCAGAAACAAGCCGGATGACTCGCTCGATGCGTTGCGGCAGGCGATATTGAAAGCGTTGCTCGAACAGGAAATACTGAACGAAAGGGATGTCGAGAAAATGCTGGCCGAAAATGACGGCAAGTTTAAGGGATCGCTGCTTGAGGAGTTGATAAACAAGCTGATCGAACGTCTTGTCGAAGAAGGTTATCTTAGTTTGAAAGAGCTGCCGCAGGACCAGCAACGGTCACCGAACGGCACTGGNNTGCCACGAAATATCAAGTTCGAAGTAACCGAAAAAGGGCTTGATTTCCTGGGTTATAAAACGTTGCAAAAACTGCTCGGAAGCCTGGGCAAATCCTCGATCGGCCGGCATGACACGCCGTATTTGGACACAGGCGTCGAGGCAGCGCTCAGCTCGAAGCAATACGAATTCGGCGATACGATGAATCTCGATGTAAACGCCACTCTTATGTCGGCGATCACCCGCGAAGGCCTCGGCGTGCCGCTGAATCTTGAATACAAAGATCTATATGTCCACCAGCAGGATTATCAATCCTCGTGCGCGACGGTCGTAATGCTCGATTGCTCGCATTCGATGATCCTTTACGGCGAAGACCGTTTTACGCCCGCGAAGAAAGTGGCGATTGCGTTGGCACATTTGATACGGACGCAATACGCGGGCGATTCGCTGAACGTTGTGCTTTTCCACGACGGAGCGGAAGAGGTGCCGATCGCAAAGCTTGCTTCGACGCAGGTCGGGCCGTATCACACCAACACCGCCGAAGGCTTGAAGCTCGCACGCCGCATCCTAACCGCCCAGCGAAAGGACATGAAGCAGATCGTGATGGTGACTGACGGAAAGCCGACCGCCGCCTTTATCGAGCCTTCGAACGCGGCGTTTTTCGGCTACCGCAAATATTCGGACGCCGTTCCCGGCGAGCAGCGGATGCTTTACAAAAATTCGATGGGCAACGATCCGTTTGTCATGGCTGAGACGTTCAAGGAAGTCCAGGCCTGCCGCAAATCGGGCGTCATGATAAATACATTCATGCTCGCCAGCGACTATTACCTCGTCGAATTCGTAAAGGAAATGACGGCGATAACGCGCGGCAAGGCTTATTTCGCCAATCCCGATAATCTAACAGAATTCGTGTTAATGGATTTCCTCAAACGGCGGACCAGCCGTGTAAAATAGGTCTATGCTAAAAACCGAAATACACGAACCCACGTGGTTCTTCGATCTGGAATGGGTGCCGGATGCTGCGGGTGCGATGCGTTTGTACGATCTGTCGCCGGAAACTACCGAGCTTGAGGCTATGGAGAAGCTCTGGCAGGATACGCCGAATTATGATGCGGAGGATAATCCTCGGCCGTTTGTAAAGTATCTGTTCTCACGGGTTGTTTCGATTTCTTTCCTGTCGCGGCGGATTGTTTATACGGACGGCGAACGGCATGTGGAATTTGGGCTTCATTCGCTGCCGAAGCTTCCACTTGACGGCTCCGGTTCGAACGAGGGTGAGATAATCGGCCAATTTCTGCATTGGGTCGGAGTGCGCAACCCGCAGCTTGTCGGTTTTAACTCGATGGAATCCGATCTGCAGGTTTTGATCCAGCGCGGCCTGGTCAATGAGGTTCGAGCCGAATCCTTCAGCGATCGCCCGAACAAGCCATGGGAAGGCCGTGATTATTTCGACAAATTCGGCGAGGCTCATCTCGACCTTATCAAACTGCTCTCGCCGGGAACTATGAAACCCACTCTTAATGGCCTTGCCCGTCTTTGTGGATTTCCCGGAAAGATCGATATCGATGGCAAACAGGTCGCCGAGCTGTGGCTAGCCGGGGAGCTGGCAAAAATAGTCGAATATAACCAGATCGACACCCTAAACACCTATTTGGTATGGCTGCGGGTTGTTAACTTCGCGGGCAAGGTTACCGAGGAACAATATATCGCGGAACAGGACGATGTTCGGGCTTTTCTTGAAACAGAATCGGATAAAGAAGAGAACGATCATCTGCGTCGGTTTCTTGCGAAGTGGGACTTGTAATTTCAATTATTGACATTTCTAAAATTCAAAAAACAATTTTAACGCAAGCCGTTAAGACGCAGAGTCGCAAAGCTTTAATGGCTTTTTACTTTTTCATGATTTTGCGTCTTAGCGGCTTTGCGACTTTGCGTTAGAAAGGCTTATGATGTTCCGCGACTTCGTAGACAAAGAGTTAAAGGATAAGCTTACCGAATTTCGCGAGCATCGTGAAAGGCATTCGGAGGCGGCGACGATCATTTTGGCGGCACTTTCGCGGCTTGCCGAAACGCCTTTCGAAGGCATTCAACGCCGATTTGAAGCTACAGAAAACATCGGGGCGTTTCCGGCGTCGGAGATCGAAGCTTCTCGCTCATTCGTTTTCCCTTTCGACATTTCCTGGCCGAACCACGAGCGGGCTCGCGACTGGGCGGCTGAAATACTTGACGACCGGACAACCTTTGCGGCCGACGGGAGCCAGGTCTATGCGGGAAAGGAAACATCCGTGCCGGTGGCGATGATCCAGATCGGATCGTTCGAAAATCCGCATGCCGCCGCGAAAGCATACGAAAAAAATGTCCGTGTCGAGATACTCTCGCCCGCCGATCTATTTCGCGATCAGGAAGAGCCAATGAACCCGGACATCCGTGTCGAGGAACGGCGTTACCTAGGCGAGGTTGCCGCGATCGGTGATTTTCTAAAAAAGAAAAAAGGATGGCAGTCACGGGGCGAGCGGATGCCGCTGGCGTTTTTTGACAATCCGCTGCTCGTTCCATTCTCGCAGAAAGGGCTGCAAAAAAGCCTGCTTGAAGCGACCGTCGATCTTGTCACGTTGTCCCGCGAAACCGAAGTGCCGCTTGTCGGTTATGTTGACCGCAGCTTCTCCCGCGATCTGATCACGATGCTCGCCGCGTTCGATCCATCGGCGGATTGCTCTGAAGCATCCGTTTACGATTCATGGCTATTGAACTCATCGGCAGCAGACATGCCGGCTGTGCTGAATTCATGGGGCGACCGGACCTGTTATTGCTATTCAAAACGCCGCGGTCTCAACGCGTTCATAGATCAGGCGACCGGACGGCCGACCGCCGGTTTTACTTATCTTCAAACGATGTCGGATTCTCCGCCAGCGCGGCTGGATATCCCGGCCTGGATTTATGAGCAAGGGCTTTTGAATGAACTTGTTGACGTGGTTCGCGCAGAATGCGTGATCGGTTTGGGCTATCCATATCCGCTCGAAGCGGCTGATCAGACAGCGGTCATTTCGACCCGCAACAGGGAAGTCTTCTTCCGGTCTTTGCAGGATTTCGCATCTCGTGAAAAACTAGATTTCAGCGTTGCACGCAAAGATACCAGTAAAGCAAGACGCAGATGAAGCCAGCCACAGAGAACACGGAGAACACAGAGAAAAGATGTCGGATACCTTGACGCAGGCGATAATTGGGGCAGCAATAGAAGTGCATAGAAATTTGGGACATGGCTTAATAGAATCGATTTACGAGGAAGCTTTGTGCCATGAATTCGACTTGCGCGGCATCAAGTACCAACGTCAGATTGGAGTCGATATAGTTTACAAAGGCAAGGTTATCAAGGGCCAACGCCTTGATCTTTTAGTAGAAGGTGAAGTCGTTGTCGAATTGAAATCTGTTTCGCGATTGCCGGAGGTCGCGACGGCTCAAGTTCTTTCATATTTGAAGGCAACGGGTTTAAAACGTGCGTTGCTAATCAACTTCGGTCAGCCAAAACTTGTCGAAGGAGTAAAAAGAATCTCTCTGTGATCTCTGTGCCCTCTGTGGCTTTTCTTATGAAAATCGCAAAGATCGTCAGCTCAAATTCCCACATTGATTACATCGGACGCGTGATCGACGAACTCGATTCGGATGCGCCGCCAAAAGCGGGAGATTTCGGCTTTGCTCAATGGGTGAGCGTTCCGATGGACGACGGGGATGTCGTTGGTGTGATCTACGATTCGAAGCTGGTGAATCCCGAGTACGCGAATTATGGCCCAAGGCTGAGCCCGAAGCCATCGCTTGCGAATTTTACTCCGGATTATTTGAACGAGCAGGGAATTTTGCTCGGAATTTTGCTGCTTGGAAGTTTTGACAAAAGCGGAAATGTTCGGCACGAGATACCGCGTCGTGTCGTTCCGGCGGGGCAGGACGTATTCAAGATCGATGACGCGGCGGTGAAGAAATTCCACACCGACGCGGACGGGTCCGTTCGCCTCCATTATTATTCGCAGGTCATTGCCCACGCGGGGCTTTTTGCCGTTCCGTTAATGGAAGCAATAATAAAGCAGGTCTCGGCCGATCTTTTGGAACCCGAACGCCAGCGACTGGCCGTGTTGATGCAGAATCTGGAATGGCAGCGGACGTTCGGTGCCGTCAGAGCTTAGCGTACTAAGTCCAAAGGGTTTTCGGCGACGCGGCGAAGAATATGTCAAATCAGAATGCATATATTGGGAAGGATGTTGAGCGGCTGTTCAAAAATAGCGTTAGGAGTAAGGCGCACGTCCTCGAATCACTGAAGCAGTGCTTCAACATTGAAGGGGAGTTTGCCACGTCATATTCGACTGGCACCGACGCCGGCAAATCTGATGTGATATTGAAATTTGCCGACGGAAAAACGCTTAGCGCAAACGTAAAAGCCTTCAAGGCTGGATTCAATCAGATAACACGAGCAAAGATTCCCGCATTTTGCACACGTTTCGGAATCGAGAGTTTGAAGCCTATTTTTGAGGACGGCGCGATTCGTGTTGCGAGTAAGTCTGGGCGATTCATATTGGAATCTGACGAAGATAAAGTTCTCGAAATACTTTCGCCTCTTGCGAAGCGAATTTTGCAGGTTTCGATAGCTGGACTCGAACGTCCTGAACTCTTGGTACTTTATGATCGCACCAAGAACCTCATGATTCTTTACGGTATGGACGATTTGTTGGAAAATCTGGATTATCAGATTACGTTTTCGAAAAAAGGTATTATAAAATTAGGCCACTACTTTACCATACAGAGAAAGGGAGGAAACGGGGTTCATTCGATACACATATCGAAGACATCACTTGACCATCCAGGAAATGGCCTCCAAGTGAAAATGAATGTGCGCAAATTTGTTCTTGAAAATGAGTCCTTGATCACATACCACCCGTGATTGAGTTTGCGCCATCTGTGGGATATAATTGCAAGTACAAAAAAAATGGAGCTAGAAAAAACCTATAACGAAAATTGCATTGAAACACTTCATCGTATGCCGGACGATTTTATCGATATGACGATAACAAGTCCGCCGTACGATGATCTGCGAGATTACAATGGTTATCATTTTCCGGTCGAGGAAATTGCTGCGTCGCTTTATCACAAGACAAAAAAGGGTGGTGTCGTGATCTGGGTTGTGGGCGACCGCACGGTCAACGGCGACGAGACACTTTCGAGTTTTAAGCATGCTTTCGCGTTCAAAGACGCCGATTTTCGCGTTCACGACACGATGCTGTACGTAAAGAAGAACCCGATCCCGAGTGACTGCGGCAAGCGTTACCGCCAGTGCTTCGAATATATGTTCTGCTTTTCGAAGGGTCAGCCGAAAACTTTTAATCCAATTACCGAGCCGACCAAATCGGCAGGTCAAAAAATTAAGGCATTTCGAATCACCGAGGTAGGACGCGGCAACGTACCGGATGAGGACATAGGCCGCGAGATAAAATCCGAAAGGAAAGTAAGCAACATTTTTGCTTACAACGTCGGCACTTCAAGTTCGAAGGACAAGGTCGCGTTCAGCCATCCGGCAATTTTTCCTGAGCAGCTTGTCGAAGACCAGATCAGAACCTGGACAAACGAAGGCGATCTGGTTTACGACTGCTTTATGGGAAGCGGGACGACGGCAAAGGTTGCTCATTTGATGAACCGGCGATGGCTGGGATCGGAAATCTCCGAAGAATATGTGAATATCTCCAAAGAACGACTCGCTCCGTATCTCGACGTAATGGAGTTCTTTGCCGCAAAATAACAACCAATTCCATATTTTTTGCGTCTATAACAATTGGAAACTTCAAAATACAAAATTCCGCAGGTACATTTCATGAAGAAATTAGGTTTGATCTCGATCGTTGTTCTGTCACTCTCCGTTCTCGCCTTTGCCCAGCCGCGTCCGGTCGAAAACGCGGCGAAGCCGGCCGCTCCGGCAAAACTGGCTCCTGCGTCGTTTGAGGCAAAGTATGAAGGCGGGCTTTTTGGTTTTACCGATAAAGAAACCGGTACGTTGAAGTTTGACGACGCCAACCAACGCATCGTTTTTCTTGGCAAAAACCAGAAAGAGCGGTTCGGCATTCCGTATACATCGCTGCTGGTCGTCTCGCCGCAATCGAGGTCGGTCACATCTAACACGGGAAATGTGGTCAGCCATATTCCGCTTCCGGGTGCGGGGCTAGGAAGCCTTATCAGAGAGAAGCGGCGTTATATGATGCTGCAATTTAACGACCCGGACGCGGATGCTCGGGGCACCGTCAGTTTCAAGATCGAAAATAAGGAACTGCTCGATTCGGTAATTCAAACCCTTGGCGAAAAAGCCAAGCTGACACAACGTGGCGATGCCTATTACCGCCCGCGTGTCGCGAAGACCGATATTTAGGAGAGGTCGCCGAAACGGTGCTGCAGGATGGCTGACATGGCGATCGCCGCCGTTTCGGCACGTAAGATCCGTCCACCAAAGGTAACGATCGAAAAACCGTTCTCGCATGCCATTTCCAACTCCGAATCTTCCCAGCCACCTTTCGGGCCGATAACGGCGGTTATTTTTTTAGCCGCCCCTATCCCGGAGAATCCAACGCCTTCCCGTTCGCTAAATAAAATCAGGCTATCACCTTCAGTTTTGGCCGCACTGCATCGCGGCAAAAAGGCTGCGATCTGACAAGGCTCGGCAATCTCCATCAACTTCGCACGGCCTGACTGCTTGGCGGCTTCGAGTGCGATCTTTTTCCAGCGTTCGAGCCGCCGCCGGCTGCCTTCGGCCCGAGCTTCGCAGCGTTTTGTATAAAGAGGCTGGAGGGTCACCATGCCAAGTTCGACAGTCTTCTGAACGACGAGATCGAACTTTTCGCCCGGCAAGATCGCGGCTGCGAGGATGAGGTCGAGGGACGATTCGGGAGCGGTCGGAGGAATCTCTTCAACCACTAAAAGCACAGACTCTTTTTTCGAGATTTTTTCGATCGTGCAAGAATACTCGAGACCGAGGCCGTCAAATACGGATGCCTCATCGCCTTCACGCAGCCGCAAAACATCGCGCAGGTGGCGCGTTTCCTCAAGGCTGAGCGTAACTTTTCCATCAACAATATTTTCGGGCGGTGCAAAGAAACGACGCATAATCTAATCCGAGTGCGGAGCGGAGAATTTGTTCTTAAAATCTGCCGACGCTTGTCTCAGCGCGACCCACGTTTCAAACATTTCCGGCGATTGCATCCATAATGTCAGCCATTCCGCGATCTCGGCATTTTTAAGTCGGCCGGCGGCTTCAAGTCTGTTGCTATCAGCCAATTCGAGGGCTTCCTTTCTGCCTTGCTGACCTGTTTCGCGAACGAGCCGCATGCCTTCCTTGTCATTTTCGCTGAGAAACTTTCTCCGCAGATTCTCAAGTCGCTTAATCGATGCCAAAGTTGTGTCGAGATTGGAAATATTCAGGACATTGCGAAACGCGGGTTCATACGGGCGATCCGAATGCCGTTCGACATAAAGCAGCATTATCTCCGAGTGGCGCAACACGGCACCTTCATCGGCCAAAAGTCGGGCAACGACCATAGGCGAATCGACGGCTGATTTGCCAAATTGACCCAGAACGGCTTGTTCGATAGCGAGTAATTCCTCGGCCCCGACGCTTTCGCAGTCCAGTTTTTCCCAAACTTCAATGATCAGATCGGTCTTGTTTCGCGATTCGAACATAAGGGAAATTTACCACAGAGGCACGGAGACACAGAGGAAGAAGATTTTGTCAACAGATGGACACGGATAAACACGGATAAGGGTAATGTCCTAATCTTGTGGTGCCAATTTCAAGAGAACAACTCCCTCTCAGCGTTCTCTGCGAAATCTCGGCGATCTCCGCGTTAAAATTGCTTCAAACGCGGAGGCCGCTGAGAAAGACGCGGAGTCCGCCAGGAAGTGGTTTGTGATTTCATGTCGGTTAGTCAGCTACGTCACAAACACCATCATTTTAGGACACCACCTGGATAAGAAAAAAATGGGTTAAATTTGACGTTACTGGCTTTAACCGATCCGTGTCCATCTGTGGATAATTCTATCGCGTCTCTGAGGCTTTGGACGGTTAACCCTTTCCTGAAACCGTTTCGATCAGGTCGGTGGATGAATGATCCTTAGGATCGCCGACGATCGCAACCTGACCGCCGTATTTTCTGACGATCTCGCGCTCTGGCACCGTTTCCGTTGTGTAATCCTTACCTTTCGTATGAAAATCCGGACGGATCGCCATGATGAGCTCTTCGACCGTCGGTTCGTCAAAGATCGTAACGGCATCGACGAAACGGATCGCGGAGACTATCTCGGCACGCTCATTTTCCGGCATAAACGGCCGGCCTTCGCCTTTCAAATTCCTGACCTGCCGATCGGAGTTTATGCCCACGACAAGCAGGCCGCCGAGGTCTTTGGCCCCGGCAAGATAGCGAATGTGACCGACGTGGAACAGATCGAAGCAGCCATTGGCGAGAACGATCTTCGAACCACTTTTGCGAGCTTCGGCGACCTTGCTTATGAGTTCGTCACGATCCAGTATGNNTATGATGTTTTTATCGAAGGCCATCGGCGGTCTAAGCGGAAGATCTCAGCGAGTCCAGTTTGGCGTTAGTTTCTATCGATTCGATAAGCTCGGCGGGCGAAACGGAAGCCGTTCCTTTTTTCATTACGACAATGCCGCCGGCATGATTTGCGATATTAGCTGCTTCAATAAATGACAGGCCGGAGGCAATGCCCAACGCGTAGACCGCGATTACAGTGTCGCCTGCTCCCGTGACATCAACGGGTTCGGCGGAACCAATCGCCGCGATCTTTTGCGGTTCCGCATTTTTTTGTACAAGAAGCATTCCTTTATTTCCGCACGTAACAAGCAAAGATTCGTAACCGAGTTTTTCGCGGAGGGCGGAGCACTGTTCGGCGGTAAAATCCTTACCTATGAGCTGTTCGACTTCGTCCTGGTTTGGGGTCGCGCTCGTAGCATTTGGAAAATCGATCAACCGAAACCGTGAGTCGATAAGCAGCGGTATCGAGCGTTGCACCGCAATCTGTAGCGTAAGCTCATACACACTTTGGTCGGCAACTCCATAGTTGTAGTCGGAAACAATGATCGCGTCGGCATTTTCAGCCGCGAATTCGAAGTTCTTGATTAGTTGCTGGCGGACCGACGCGTCTATTTCGGAGGCGTTTTCATAATCGATTCGGATCACCTGCTGGCGCGCCGCGTAATGCTGCCCGGCCAGAACACGTATCTTGGTCGTGGTTTTCCGCGATGAGTCCGGAACGACGAAATCTCGGTTGACTTTCGATCGTCGAAGGCTTTCAAGCAGCAGTTCGCCGTTCTGGTCATTTCCGGTCAGCCCGACGAGGATCGGTTCGGCACCAAGTGAGGCAATATTGACCGCGGCGTTTGCGGCCGCCCCGGCTCGAGTGTCGGTTTCGTCGTGCCGAAGTATGAATACCGGAGCCTCGCGCGAGACACGAGCGATCGTACCATGAAGGAACTGGTCCGCGACCAGATCGCCGACTATGACGATCCGTTTCTTCGGGAAGGAATTCTTGATTGTAGTCGCGAGTCGATCCATTAAATCAATGAGGAATTATTGCAGATTAAGGTGATAAACGAAAAGGCTGACAACCCTAAAGTCATCAGCCTTCACATCATCGAATATCAAGTTTTAACTAGTGTGTATCGTAGCTCGCGACCGGGAAGTCGTTCGGAGCTCCCCATGAAACGACCGATATGTTACCGTTCACTGGGTTAAAAACGTAGAATTTGCCGTCGGTGTTGCGCCAGATCGCAAAGTCAGTCTTGCCGTCTCCGTCATAATCGTTTTGCACGTTCAGATCCGTTCCGGTAACGCCCCACGTAAATTGGGTAGTTTGGCTATCGGAACTCCGCCTTACAAACCAGGTCAGGTTCGATGTCGGAGTAGAACCCTCGCGTACGACCGCAATATCGGTTTTGCCGTCGCCGTCCCAATCGCCCGGCACAACAAGATCATTGCTTTGACCAAATGTGTAAATATCAAAAGAAGTCGCTGTCTGAACGTAAAAAGTTCCAGCGGCAGTTGGAGATGCTCCCGGACGTTGGACAGCCAGGTCGAATTTGCCATCGCCATCGTAATCGCCGGTTGCTGTAAAATCCGTCGAAACACCGAACTGACGGGAGTCGAATCCGCTGGTCAAGCTAGAGAAGATATACCACGTCATGATGCCGTTGGAACGCCTGACGACCGCCATATCCGTTTTGCCGTCGCCGTCATAATCGCGCCCAACCGGTTCGTCGCCCGGCTGGCCCCATGTACTGTAGGTGAACGTATTGAGCCCGCTATTTATCCTGTACCAATTGCCATCCGTTTCGCGCCAGACTGCAAGATCGCCGGTACCGTCGCCGTCAAAATCACCCGGGGTCATAAAATCGGTGTTAGCGACACCAAACTCCTGTATCCGGATTCCGCCCGCGCTAGTCAGTGTGTACCATTTATTATCGGAAGGACGGAAAATCGTAAAATCTGCCTTTCCGTCGGCGTTGGCGTCCAGGGCTCTACGCAAACTGAGCTGCGCAAAGGTCGAAATAGCCAAAACCGAAACCAAAACAGCGAAGAATACAGATTTGCCGAATCCGGCTAGAATACTTCTCATTGTTTATTTCCTTTCTAAAAATTTGTAGGCCCAAGCAATTTGTCGTGCCAAAAGGTCGAGAATCTAAATATACTACTCCGGACACGCAAATTGCAACATATTTGATAAAAATAAGGCAGCCGGGCTTAACCTTCGAATCAACTCCGGTAAATATTTCTACGCGTTAGACGCTCTAAGTATAATAATAGTTGGAAAGCGGCCCTGATTTTACAAAAAATCAGTTTCGCGATTGTATAACAGTAAAATCCGTTCCGGCTATCCGGATCGTGCCGGAACGAGTAATTGTCGGGTTGAGAGTGACCCGAAAGGTCACCGTTCCGTTTCCGGACAAAACATCGGAAGTCGAAACTTTGATCCAGTTGGTATTGCTCTTTACCGAATAATCACAGTTTTGGGCCGCCGTGACATTCACGGAAAAGTATCCGCCCTTTGTCGGGGCCAATATCGACGGGCTTGAAAGATTAAAATTGCAAACCGTCTGGTTCTGCAGGGCCTGTGCGACGTTGAGCCGCCCGCCCGACTTTACGACGCCGTTCCATTGAGCGAGCACATCGACGGAATTCATCAACGTCGACTTTAACGATGCCGGTGAAAGGGCCGGATTGAACGCGGAAAGCAGTGCCGCGGCACCCGCGACATGCGGGGTCGCCATTGAAGTCCCGGACAGCGTGCCGTACACCGAGGCATTACTCACGGTGCTCAAGATAGACGTTCCGGGTGCCGCCACATCGACACTGATGGGGCCGAAATTCGACGAGCCGTTTCTCGCATCTGACGAATTGGAGTTGGCCACCGAGAGGATCGCCGGGCTTGTGTAACTGGCCGGGAATGCCGGCAGATTGTCGATGTTGCGGCCATCGTTTCCGGCGGCGAATACCTGTAGTACACCGGTATTTCCGAGTGCATCGATCNNCTCCTTGGTCGCCTGATCGTAACCACAGGCCTCGTCGCAGCCGCCGTAGGAATTATTCGTTACGCGGATATTTACACCGCGTTCCTTCATTAAGCGGACGTAGTTATATGCGTTGATAAGCATCGCGGAGGTGGTGCCGAATCCGTCGCTGTCGTAGATCTTTATCGACATTATCTTAACGTTCCAGTTGACACCGACAACGCCGATCGAATTATTCCCGACAGCTCCCAAGGTGCCGGATGTGTGCGTCCCGTGGCCGTTTTCATCGAGCGGATCGGGATCGTTAAAGAAGAAATCGTAGCCGTAAAAATCGTCAACGAACCCGTTACCGTCGTCGTCGAGGCTGTTATTATTGATCTCGCCGGGATTTGTCCACATATTTGCGGCAAGGTCCTCGTGCGTATATTTTGCACCAGTATCGATGTTTGCTATGACTACGGTCGAACTCCCGGTTGTCAGGTCCCAAGCCTGCGGCGCGAAGATCTTTGTCATTCCGTACATGCTTCCGAAGTTCGCGTCGTTCGGTGTGTTAAGTAGCTGATAATAGAAATTGGGCTGGACTGCTTCGACCTCGCCTGAATCGAGATAACGGGCCATCACTGAGCTTAATTTAGAACCCGTGGGAAGCTTTATTCGCTGCCAGCCGAGATCGCCGAGTTTTTCCAGCATCACCCCGCGGTTTCGGGAGTTTATGTCACGTGCCAGATCTGTCGGCGTGCCGCTTCTGAACTTGACCAAAACCTCGTTGGCCACGGAACCTTTTTCCGGCTGATGACCGAATGCGATCGCCGCCTGAAGCAGCAAAATTATCGACAGCGAAATAAATTTTTGTGCTTTCATACAGCGAGGCACCTATTCGGACTAATAACGGGAATTCAAATTTGCGATCGAATACGCCGGGGTCATATCCATTAAAACGGAGAATTAAGGCAAAATCGAAGATAAAAGTGGCGAATCTTAATGGGGCGGCTAGTGGGATTCGAACCCACGACATCCTGAACCACAATCAGGCGCTCTAACCACTGAACTATAGCCGCCATTTCTGATTGTCGATCTCGGATTGCGGATCGCGGATTTGAAAGACTCTCTTCCAATCCGCATTCCGCACTCTAAAATCCGCAATCAATCTTTACCCCCGGCACGGCTCGAACGTGCGACCTACGGCTTAGAAGGCCGTCGCTCTATCCAACTGAGCTACGGGAGCATATCAAAAAGCAACTTACAATCTTAGCGATTGTTGTTATTTTAGTCAAACTATTTACAGAGCATCCACCCGACGGCGGCGATAATTCCGAAGATTAGCGGAGCAAACGAAATCGCAGCGATCCAATACGCTTCATTTTTGAACGAAAATCTAAGCAGACGCACTTTTCTTTTCACGCACAGCCGCGATCATTTGTTCGAAAACCTCGCTGAGATCCAGCTCGCTCGTATCGATCACAACGGCGTCTTCAGCGATCGTAAGCGGAGAATCTTCGCGGGAGACATCACGCTCGTCGCGCTCATTGATCTCGGCAAGCGTTTGATCGTAAGTGCTGATGCGACCCTTTGTTTTGTCCTCTTCGAACCTGCGGCGGGCCCGAGCTTCGGGTTTAGCGGTAAGGAAGAATTTAATGTCGGCGTGTGGGAAAACGACACTGCCGATATCGCGGCCTTCGAGGACGCAGCCCTTTGCAGAGTTTTCGCCAAGTGAGCGCTGGTGTTCGACCATAATCCTGCGAACTTCCGAAACGGTCGAAACGACGGAAGCGGATTGCGCAACCTCCAGTGTTCGGATCTCGGTGGTAACATCCTTTCCGTCGAGAAAGACCTTCAGGGAATCCGGCTCGCCGATCAGTTCGATCTTTGCATTCTCCGCGATGTTCACTACCTTTTTCCTATCGTTGAGGGCAACGTCGTGCTGGATGACGGCCAATGCGACGGCACGGTACATGGCGCCAGTATCAAGATATAGCAGGTCCAAATTTTTTGCGAGCATCTTGCCGAGCGTGGATTTGCCTGCTCCTGAAGGGCCATCAATCGCTATTATCATTATTTTGACAGGCTCTTACGCAATTTTTGCGAGAGCTTTTGGTAAACCATCAGGTACGACTTTGAGATCAAATCCTCAAGTTCGTCGTCGGAAAGTGCATGGGCATCTGCAACCGCAACCCAATGATAGCGTGCAACGTAGGGAGCAGGGATTATGCCATTCTTTTCGATGAGTTCGGAAAATTTTTCAGGCGTGCATTTGAACGACACACGGAAATCGGCCTGATCCAGGCCGGTGACGCAAAACATCTTCCCGCCGACGCAAGAACAAAGGTCGTTGTCCCATTTTACATCTTCCGTGGCGTGCGGAAAGGAAAGACAAATTTCACGGAGTTGTTCGATGTTCATCTCAATTCTGTCAGTCCGTCGGCTTCGGCTGAATCGTGAGAAAGGCATTTTGACGCAAAGTCCGAAACCATAGGCGGTCAATCAATGATTTGGGTCAATGCTTCGATTGTTTTGTCAATATCTGGCTTCGATACATCGCAGTGGGTAACCATGCGAATCGAATTGCCGAAACCTATTGCCAATATTCCTCTTTCCTTCAGTTCTGAACAAATCTCACCCGAATCTTTGCGGGTGCGCGCTATGTCGAAGATGACAATATTCGTTGCTACCGTATCAAGGTTGATCGAGACACCCGACAGATTCGCGGCGCCGTAGCCAAGCCTGCGAGCATTTTCATGATCTTCGAGCAAACGTTTTGGCCCTTCTTCGAGAGCGATCAGGCCGGCCGCGGCGAGAACACCGATTTGACGCATACCGCCGCCGAGGCGTTTTCTCAGTACGCGGGCTTTCTCAATAAATACCTTCGTGCCCAGAAGGATCGAGCCCGCCGGGGCACCCAGCCCCTTCGATAGCGTGAACATCACGGAATCGCAATGCCATGTCAGATCGGCGACCGGCGTTTTCGAAGTAACGGAGGCATTAAATATCCGTGCTCCATCCATATGAACCGGCAGATCGAGATCGTGGGCTCTTTTGCAAATTTCAGCGCAATGTTCGGCGGTCATTACGCTTCCACCAGCAAAATTGTGCGTGTTTTCGAGACAGATCAATCCTGTAGGTGCGACATAGTATGGCTGGCCTATATGCAAACCCGACTCTATCTCGTTCCAGGTCAAATGACCCGTCCGGTTTTCACTTCTTACCGGACGGATCGTGACGCCGGAAATAACGGCGGCCGCGCCGAGTTCGTAGTTGAAAATGTGCCCGCGATCCTCGATAACGATCTCCTGCCCTGGCTCAGTGTGCAGCTTAACGGCGATCTCGTTGCCCATCGATCCGGTCGGGACAAACAAAGCGGCCTCTTTTTCAAATACTTCGGCAGCGCGATCCTGCAGACGATTGACCGTCGGGTCTTCGCCAAACACGTCATCACCCACCTCGGCCGCCGCCATTGCCGAGCGCATTTCGGCAGTCGGTTTCGTGACTGTATCGCTGCGGAGATCGATCATTACAAGTAAGCAATCAGCAGAATCAAGTTTGCGTCGAAAAATATTCGCCAGCAAAATCGATTTTGCCACGAATCATCACTAAAGAGAATTTGACAACGTTAGTTTGTATTGCTATACGGGCGTGACTATAATCTGCGGAGACTTAGGAACATCGCCAATTCAAACTACTTCGAGGGAGAAATATGTCAAAATTCAGGCTTTTTGCGGTTCTCGTTTTGTGTTTTGTATTGCTGGCAGTTAATACCGCTGCTCAGCAAATGGGTGCTCCGGGTGAGCAACGCGGCAAGGGCACCGTCGTTCTGCGTGCCGCACAGATCATAGATGGAACGGGTGCGCAACCGATCAAAAATGGCGTTATTGTTGTGACAAACGACAAGATCGCCGTGGTTGGGGCGAGCGGAAGCGTGATTCCTGCCGGAGCAAAGATCATCGATCTTGGCGACGCGACGCTGATGCCGGGTTTTATTGATGCTCACACGCATATTATCGGGCGTGTTCTGGGTGATCCGGAAGGACAGAATTCGCGGGTTCGCGATTACAATTCGTTCGGAGCGATCCTCGGCGTGGGAAATGCGCAAAGGACGCTGCTCGGCGGTTTTACAACGATTCGAAACGTTGGCGCGGGAAATTTTGACGACCTGGCGTTACGAAAAGCGATAAACGATGGTTGGATAGCAGGCCCGCGAATTTTGACCGCGGGGCATTCGCTGGGAATAACCGGCGGACATTGCGATGAGAACGGCTATAAACCCGGACTCGCCGACGGCGACTACAAAACCGGCATCGCCGACGGGCCGGAGGCTGTACGCGCGGCTGTTCGGTATCAGGTGAAATATGGTGCGGACGTGATAAAAACATGTGCGACCGGCGGTGTTCTTTCTGAAGGAGATGCTGTCGGAGCGACGCAATATACTTACGAAGAGCTGAAGGCGATGGTCGATGAGGCTCATAAACTCGAACGAAAAGTCGCCGCTCACGCTCACGGAACCGAGGGCATCAAGATCGCGACGCGTGCGGGTGTAGCATCGATCGAGCATGGTTCGTTCCTCGATGAAGAAGGAGCGAAACTGATGGCCGAGCGTGGAACATATCTCGTGCCGACGCTGATGGCCGGTGAAACCGTTGAGCGGCTTGCCAAAAGCGGCGTCCTGAAAGGATTTCGCGGCGAGAAGGCTCTGGCAGCGGCGGCCGCGATGCGGAACGGGATAAAGATCGCTGTCGCTAATCGTGTCCCGATCGCGCTCGGCACCGACGCTGGCGTGATTCAACACGGAACAAACGCTCACGAATTCACGCTGATGGTCGAGTGGGGCGGAATGCGGCCGCTTGATGCAATAACGGCCGGAACGCTGAGCGGTGCGAAATTGCTTGGATTGGACAAAACGATCGGTTCGCTTACCGTGGGGAAATTCGCCGACATCGTCGCCGTTCCGGGCGATCCGCTGAAAGATATCAAGAAAATGGAAAATGCCGTTTTTGTTATGCGAAACGGCGTGGTCTACAAACAACCGTGACCCGATTTTGCGACTCCGCAAACCTATTGTTTTGCGGCTAAATCTACTTTGATATGTAAACAAGCCCAATTGTGAACGCTGCCGTGGAGGCAAGCGAACGCTACAGTCCTAATGTGGTTCCAAAAAGTCCAGTCGGACAAATAGTTTGCCCATATGTCGGCGCTGTTAGCATCTCCTCAGCCGCCGGTAGACGCCCGAGGGCTTTCATAACCGAACTGGAAAATGCGAAAAACAGTCTCGCAATTAACCAGCTGCCAAGGGCCGAAAAAATTGTTAGAACAATATAAATCTATCAATAACTGTCATAAACGCCTCCTCGAAAATTGGTATGAGACGCCCGGAGCTTTTCTCAAATATGTATCGTCCATCAACTGTTTCAGCAGAAAGTCAGCGACATCGGGCTGTGAGATTTTGAGTGTTACGGTTTTGTCATTGGCTGTAAAGCCGTGCTTGTACTCACCGGTCCTGGTGCCGTCCGTAAAAGCTGCAGGACGAACAATCGTCCAATCCAAGTCGCTCTGTTTTACGAATTCTTCCTGCTGTACGTGATCCTCATAGGCCGGGCGCAAGAGCATTCCGAACATGACATATTTCCACCAGAAATTCAGGTTACCGCGACTGTCTCCGACGCCGAGGGTCGACTGACAGATCAGGCGCCGGACGCCCTTTTTTCCCATAGCGCTGATGATGTTCCGCGTTCCCTCTGACCGGATAGTGCCCTTCCTGCCAGCACCAAGTACACACAGCACTGCGTCCTGGCCGTTGACCGCCTCTTCCACTGACGCAAGATTCAGCACATCGCCCTGAACTACCCGCAGGTTTGCGTCAGTGACGCCGAGCTTTGCCGGATCGCGTGCGAATGCTGTTACGACGTGTCCCTGTTCAATGGCTTGTTTGACTGTCTCGCGGCCTACACTGCCTGCTGCTCCAAATATTGCTAATTTCATTGTTATTACCTCCGTTGCTTTACACGGCGTCAATTTGACATCATGTAAACAATAGTGTATACTTTACAGTATGTCAAGTGAAATTTCCAAAACACGAAAAAAAATACTCGATTCAGCTTCCAGACTATTGCTGGACGGTAAGGGAAAAGATGTGCGGATGGCTGATATTGCGAAAGCTAGCGGAGTTTCGCGGCAGGCTGTGTATTTGCATTTTGCATCGCGCACCGATCTTATGATTGCGACGGTAAGATATCTGGACAGTCTTTACGGATTGGACGAGCGGTTAAGGCGGTTTCGCGAAGCGGTGACGGGTTTGGAGATCCTCGATGCCTTTATCGAGTTCTGGGGGAATTACCTGCCGCAAATATATGGCGTCGCGAAGGCACTGATGGATGCTCGCGGATCGGACAAAGCCGCCGCCGCGGCTTGGAATGACCGCATGACCTCGATAAGAAACGGTTGCCGCCGGACCATCGAGACGATAGAACACGAGGGGCTGATCTCATCCGAGTGGACGAAGGACGAAGCTGTCGATCTATTTTGGACGCTGATGTCGGTGGAGAACTGGGAACGGCTTACCGCGGAATGCGGCTGGCCGATCGAGAAATATGTCGAGCGTATGCAAACTGTCGTGAGAAGCGTCTTAATTCAGGAAGTTTGAGAATATCTCAACGGCCTCAGTTGAAACTGTTCAACATTCCAGCCCGCCCGTTTTGCACCAGCTTGATAGGCTGATTCCAGAAATTCCAGTGCCATCGCTCGCGGATCTTCCGAGGTTCGCATCTGGTCGTACATTAGCAATGCCATGTGAGAGCTGTTTGCTTCCTGCCATGATGCCGACGCGGGTGAGAGCGGTTCATCAGCGAGGCCGGCTGGTTCCGGTGCGGTGTAAGAATAGAATGCCGGAGCGGGAACCTTATCGTCGCCGAACCAGAAACCGAAGCTGATCACCTCGTGCGAATAGGCTTCGCGTTCGACCATTCCGGCTCCTTCGCGGACCGGTGCGCGTTTGCCGGAGAATCGGGTCAACGCAAGATCGAAGCTGTGCCAAAAAAGGTGTACGGGCGTGCTTTTGCCTATAAACCGGCCGCGAAATTCTTCGAGAACATCATCGACGGCGACCAGCGTTGTGTGAAACCGCTCAACGTATTCCTTATCGTACGATTTATTATCAGTGTCTTCGGCAAAGGGCGTTTTGGACGGAGCTTCGTACGGGACTGCCTTAATGGACGGCTTGATGCCGAGTTTGGCGAGGTTCGAGAAAATGCTGCTGTAAAAATCCGCGACGGTCAGACCGTCGAAGAGAGCGAAATCTTCAGAACGGCCATCGCTGGTATGAATCTTTAATTCATGGCTGCGAAAATCGAACTCGATCTCGAAACTCCAGCCCTTGTGCGGAATCGTTCGAGTTGTCAGGCCTCGGGGCGAAACATAGAGCGGCACGTGCCACCAATGGTTGATCCGCGGGTGCATCGCCAGGCGGATCTTGCCGACGATCTGACAATAAAGATGCAGTGTGTTCTTGGTTGGCCGCCAAGCTTCGAGAGGAATATTGGAGAAAGTTTCGTTTGCCATCGGTACACGGTCTATCGATGCGATTGGCGATCGGTAAAATCCGCGTTCAAGTGTCTTGGTTTTTTGTGGACACTCATGAGTTTTCTGCATGACTAAAAAAGTTGCACACGGCGTTTATAGCATACTAATAGGACTTTTTCTTCTGCAACTCCATCAACGCCTTGATCACTTCGCTATGCTCGGCACGCTTTTTGTAGTCAGGATCGAGAAATGCATAGACTATCTTTCCTTTTTTGCTTATCACGTATGTTGCCGAAAGCGGAAGCTCGGCTTTTTCCATCTCGTTGTATTTCGCGAGGTCAAATCCGACGGCTAATATCGCGTCATTGGTTACTTTCGGCATTTCGTAAACGATTCCAAATTTTCTTGCAACCACAAGTTTCGGATCACTCAGCACCGTAAAATCGAGTTTATTATTTTGGGCGACGGTCAACGAACGGTCCTGTTTTTCAAGCGAAATGGCGACAATATTTGCACCTAGCTGTTTGAAATCCTGAGATTTTTTCTGTAACGATCGGAGGTACAGGTTGCAAAATGGACACCACGCACCCCGGTAAAAGGTAACGACAAGATGACTGGTTTTTAACAAGTCAGCACTTTTTACGCTTTTTCCGCTGGCGTCCGTGAGAATGAATTCAGGCATCCTGTCGCCGACATTCAGGGCTTTTTTGACGATTCCCTGAGCGATGAGTTCCTCGGTTCCTTTTCTCCCCGCGTCGAGCAGCGATTGCGGCACCTGCTTGCTGGACTCGTCATCGAGCTGTTTCAATTCCTCCGCGACACTTTTTTGCGTCTGGGTTTGGGCGATGACTGCTAACGAAAAAAACAAAATATAAACTATGGCTACGCTAATTTTTGAATACATAAATCCTCCCGGTTATACGAATTCGAATGAAAGAATAATTTTCCAAACCGGGACGAGAGAAAAGATGAATCGCCGCTTCCGGTTTTTGACAATCTTACGCCACTTATTCGGCCAACTCAAACATCGGACCAATGGATTGACCTGCGCGAAAAAAAGCGGTACCTTCGCAGAAAACAACAAAATGGAGACAAAATTATGTCTAATGTAAAGGCAATTCCCGACGGGTACGAAGGCGTAACACCGTATTTGATATGTAAAAATGCCGAAGCCGCGATCGACTTTTACAAACGTGCGTTTGGTGCGGAGGAGTTATTTCGTATCGGCTCGCCCGGAATGGTCGGCCACGCGGAGTTAAAGATCGGTAAGGCGATTATTATGATGGCTGACGAATTTCCCGACATGGGAGCGGTCAGTCCTGAAACCGTCGGCGGCACACCCGTACAGCTTTTAATTTATGTCGAGGACGTTGACGCATTTACGGCAAAGGCGGCAGCGGAAGGTTTGACTGTGCTGCGTCCGGTAGCAGATCAGTTTTACGGTGATCGTTCGGGTCAGTTCAAAGATCCGTTCGGCCACATATGGGCATTTGCGACGCACATCGAAGATGTTTCGCCCGAGGAGATGAACAATCGCGCCGCAGCGATGCATGGGGGATAACTTATGAATGCAAAGTTTATTATCGCCGGTATTGCCGGGTTTCTCATTTCGTTTTTGAGCGGATTTGTTGCCCACGGAATTCTTCTTCGTGCCGAATACGCTACCATCCCGAATCTGATGCGAACCGAGGCTGACGCGATGAACTATTTACCGCACATACTGCTGTCGCATTTATTCAAAGGATTTGCATTTGCGTGGGTTTACCAACAGGGCGTGTCCAGCGGGCCATGGTTCTCGCAAGGCATTCGGTACGGTTTCGCGATGATTTTCCTTATTACCGTGCCGCTTTATTTGGTGTATTTCGCGGTCCAGCCGATGCCCGGTACGCTCGTCGCATTGCAGATCGTCGCCGATTCGATAAGCACGATCTTGATGGGCGTCGTAGTTGCGTTCATCTGCAAATCTGTGACCACGGCGAGTAACTAAAACCTGGCTGAGACGTTCATTTTCCGACCGGACCAGCCTTAGAATTAACAATTCGAACCTCGCTGCCGATTGGCAACACGAAAAGCCGAGACCCATCGGGGCTGAAGTAAACGCCGTAGATCGACTCGTCAAATGGCATCGTAAGTACAGCCTCGCCCGTTCTTGTGTCCCACAATTTGACAGTCTGGTCCGCGGCTGCCGACGCAAGCCGCTTGCCGTCGGGACTGAACGAGATGCCGTATATGCCTTCGTCGTGGCTCATTGTGAAAAGCTCTTTTCGTGACTTTGCATCAAATAACCGAGCTGTACGTCCGGATGCCACCGCCAGTTGCTTGGCGTCCGGGCTGAATACGATTGACATCACACGGCCAGTGCCTGCCGAAAACGTTCCAGCAGGTTTTCCTGATACACCGTCCCAAAGCATTACCGATCCGTCGGTTCCGCCGGTCGCGATGGTTTTGCCGTCGTGAGTCACGGCAATATAGGTGGTTCCGCTTTTATGATTTAGGTCATGGACAAGCTTGCCAGTGCCGGCATCCCAGATTTTTGCGCTGTCGGTCGACGAAGTTGCGAGGACGTATTTTCCATCAGGGCTGAAGGCGACCGAGATCAGCTGATTACCTTTGGCTTCTTCAAATGTCCGCAGCTCCTTCTTTTCGGCGATGTCCCATAGTTTGACTTTATTGTCGTTACCAACGCTGGCAAGGCTCTTACCGTCAGGGCTGAACGCGACCGCATTTGCCGACTGGCCGTGAGCCTGCCAGACGGCGATCTCATCGCCCGTGGCCATGTCCCAAAGCCTCAATTTGCCGAGCCATGCCGCCGTAGCCGCCGTCTTGCCATCGGGACTGACGGCGAATCCATACGCGCTGCCATCATGTTTCCATGCTTGCCGTTTCGCATCAGAAGCGATGAAATTCCAGGTCTTGATCGTCGCGTCCCCGGATGCGGTATAGAACGTTTTTCCATCCGGGCCAACCGCGATGGCATTGACGCTCTTTGTGTGGCCGTGAAGCGTCGCGAGTTCGCTCGCGGCCGCTACGTCCCAAACCTTCAAGCTCTGGTCGGTCGAAGCGGAAATAATATTCTTGCTGTCGGGTGTGAAAGCGATGCCGTTGACCCATTTTGCATGTCCTTTTCCAGAACCGCCGAGTTTTTTGGCTATTTTGCCGGTAGCGGCGTCCCAGATGCGTATCGCATTGTCTTTGCCGCCCGCTGCGAGCCATTTTCCGTCGGGACTAAACGTGATCGCCTGCCCGGCCTTATAGACTTCGTCACCCTCGGTTTCCATCACAGCCGGTTCGCCCCATTTCGTTGTGTCCCAGACGGCTGTGATCTTATCGACCTCCCACGAAGCGACCGCGAGACGCCTATTGTCTGGGCTGAACGCAATCGCGACCAGCGGCTTGGTGCCATACTCGAGCTGTCTGACGGGTTCACCCGTCTCCGCGTTCCAAATCTCAACGATGCCCCAGACACCGCGCGCTGGCGTTACGTTCCATGAGCAAGACGCGACAAGAGCACCGTCGGGGCTGAACGCCACGGCAGTTATCCCTTTCCCTTGTCCCTGAAGGCGACGGATCTCTGTCTTAGTAGCGATATCCCAGACGATCACGGTATGCCGCGAGAATGCCGCAGCCAACCGTTTTCCGTCAGGGCTGAATACGACAGATTGAGGGGAGAGCTTAGCGTCGGTGAATGCAAAAACTTCACTTCCGGCACCCGTGTTGGTGATCTTGACCGTGCGGTCGGATGAAGCACTTGCTATAAGTTTCCCGTCAGGGCTGATAGCGATGGCCGTTACCGGAGATGTATGAACGGGGAAAGAAGTCGCGTGCTGGTTGGCCTCGCTATTAAGATACGCCCATTCCCACCCGCGNNCGATCCACCGTTTGGCTTCGCCAGTCTCATTGACCCTGAGCGCGTTTGACGCGGCAGCGATATGTGCCAGGTAGGATCGGTATTCGACATCCCCGCTCTGACCGCTTGTCGTCATCCCGCCCGCGAAGATCACAGTCAAGAGAACGTTCATGCGGTATGCCTTCAAAAAGGCGGATACTAATCTACTCTTATTCATTCGATGAACTCTATACAACTTCCGTGCTAAAATATCTAATCATGCTGGCAAAAGAAACACTCGACTTCCTCAAAAAGCTGGAAAAGAACAACAACCGCGATTGGTTCCAGGCGAATAAAAAGGCGTTTGACGCGGCTCAGGACAATCTGACCGCGTTCACCGACTACCTCATCGGCGAGATCGGAAAATTTGATGAAGCGGTTGCGACGCTCGACCCGAAATCGTGTATTTTTCGCATTTATCGCGATGTCAGATTTTCAAAAGACAAAAGCCCGTACAAAACCAACCTCGGAGCCTATATCAGCCCCGGCGGGCGAAAGTCGATGCAGCCCGGATATTATTTTCATGTTCAGCCGGGACAAAGCTTCGTCGCCGGCGGTAAGCACATACCTGACGGGCCTGAGACGGTGAAAATACGCAATGCGATCGCCAATCAAACGAGTGAATTCCTAAAGATCGTCGAAAAGAAGACATTCCGCGATCTGTTCGGTGAGATGCGCGGCGAGAGGCTCAAGTCCGCTCCGAAAGGCTTCGACCCAGATCACAAAGCTATCGAATATCTAAAACTCAAGGAATTCATGGCTTTTGCCGAACTGCACGACGACAAGTTTTTAACCTCGCCGGAATTTCCAAAACATCTTG
>DLHV01000219.1:30129-35414 GCA_002483395.1 Chloracidobacterium sp. UBA7659
TGCAGAAGCCCGCACGAAGTAAGGGCGTTCACGACGGATATTCAGGGATGGCCCTTACTTTGTGCGGGCTTCCGCATCAGTGGCACCGTGCGTGCGATTGTTTCAACAGGTCGGCCACGCCGGTATCAAGCTCCTTGGTGTCCGTTACCACGATCATATGCGAGATTCGCGGCATTGGCCCGGTCAACTTTGCTTTCGCCACTTTTGCTTCAAACGGCCGCTCTCCTAAATCCAATCCTATCCGCAACTCTTTAGGCTTTATGTTTATCGCGCCAAACTCGCGGTTGTCGAGGACGGAAACATACGTTTTCTTCGGCAAAATGGTCGAGTTCGGAAAGTTCTTCGCAACAAAAGCTATAAACGCCTCATACAACGGCCTCACCTCAGAGGCTTTCGCAAACTGGTTTTCGAGCAGATCGTCCGTGCTGGCATAAACGGGCTTTCCGCCGTTTGCGTGAATTCCCGCAAGCAGCGAAGCTTGCATGTGGTTGAATTTGTGCTCGCTCTTTAGCCAGGCGATCACCTCATTTCGCTTCTTGCTGCCAAATGCATCGACGATCTTTAGCCACCCGACGAGATCCTTTCCGGTTGCGGCCTTTAGACCGTCCATAAATTCCTTTTCAAATTCACCCGATGTTTTCTGTGCCATAATAATTTCCTTTACGGGCAGAAACGCGAGTGTGAACGAGCGTGCACAAGTGACGCATTTGCACGCTCCCTAATGGTCGCGTCTCCGCCCGTTACCTCCAAATTCCGAGAATAAACCCGATCACCGCAAAGTAAACCGTTACATAGCCGCAGTTTATCGCCATATACTTCCACGAACGCTGCTCGAACAGAGCAATGACGATAAACTGAGTCACTACCCATCCGACACCCACCAGCAATCCGGCGCCGATGCCCCATTGCCACGTCGTGCCCGGAGCGCCAAGGAAGAATGCCAGATTGTAGGAGATTATCCAAGCCAGTATCAGCGAAAGCCCGAACGTCTTTAGCGGCTTCGCTTTGGCGAGTTGCTCGTCGGTCAAGCCCGTTTCCTGCTGCCATGCTGTTTGAAAAAGCAGCGGCGACCACCACAAGGCGCCGATGACCAGACTCATAACTGCGCAGACAAATACGGCAATGTGATTAATGTAAATGGTTTCCATAGCGAGACTATCTTAAAGGCGATAGTTCTTTATGTATTGGAAAAAATTTACCTACCCGACCGGCACGTAATTCTGGTAATTAGTTTGTATCTGAGCGTACTGTTCAGGCGTGAAGCCGGAGAAGTTCTTGAAGCTGTTAATAAAATGCGACTGGTCGTAAAAGCCGCAGTCTTGCGAGATACGGCCCCAATCGATCGATTTAGCCTTTTCGATCTCAGCAATTGCCTTTTGAAACCGCATGATCTTGAGGAAAGATTTCGGCGTGACGCCAACCTGACTTTGGAAAAGATGTGTGAAATGCTTTTGAGAATAGCCGATCTTTTCGTTCATACGCCCGATGTTTATTTCGTCCGGCCGTAGTCGCATCTCATTTAACGCGAACTCAACGCATGGGTTGATCTCCAACTGCGAACGAACCTTCGTGACGAGAAATTCTTCTACCAATTTGAATCTTAGATCGATGTCTTTTGTCTCCAGCAGGCGTTCGCGCAATAGTCCAAAATCGCTTCCCCAGACAAGATCGGCATCCACGACGCTGTCCGCTATTTCATCCATCGGAAATGGGAAAAACGAAGCCGCCATTCCTTTCTTAAAAGAAATGACCATCATCTCCGATTTATTGCCGGACGGTATCGTGATGGGTTCGGTCCTCAATCCGGATGCCCAGACGTGGTGACAGGCCTGTATCTCTTTCAGGCTGTTGTTATCGTAAATAAACTGAGGGGTGTCGTGAAAATCAATCAGTATCTCGGTATCGCCATTCGGGAGAAAGCGGTCGAAGTTGTGCGAAAGGCGAACGTCATCGAAATATACAAAGACCTCGATGAAATTATCGAGCGGAAAAGCAGGTTTGTGAGTTCGGTAGATCATCATCGTTGCGGTCAGGACGGCATAATAAGCCTATTTCACGGCCCCAACAAGTAAAGCCCCGATATTTTCCAGGAGTTTCTTCGTCTTGTCGTCGTTTATCACGGTACCGTCGCCATCAAATTTCTGACCAACAAACGTAACGGCGATCTCGCTCGGAAGCACGTTCACGCCCATGATCGTGAGGACGCCTCTCAGATCGCGAAGGCATCTAAGGCCGCCGAACTGGCCCGGTGAGGCGGTTATTATTGCGGCCGTTTTGCCCCGGAAAACCTCGTACATCTTGTATCTGTCGTTAGCTCGCGACGCCCAATCGATCGCGTTCTTAAAACCGCCTGGCAAACTGCCGTTATATTCGGGCGATGCGATCAGAAAGGCGCTGTGCTCATTTAATACATCCTGAAAACGATACGCCGCGGCGTCAAAGCCGTTGGTTTCCACTTCATCGGCGTTAAAGATCGGCATCGGATAATCGTTAAGATCGAGCAGCGTCACCTCGCCGCCAGCTTCACGAGCACCT
This sequence comes from Chloracidobacterium sp. UBA7659, assembly GCA_002483395.1. Taxonomy (GTDB): domain Bacteria; phylum Acidobacteriota; class Blastocatellia; order Pyrinomonadales; family Pyrinomonadaceae; genus OLB17. Next base: position 32,665 of record DLHV01000219.1, read on the forward strand.
TCGACGGCAATGCTAAGAACGCGTGTGTTGTATGAGTTTTTGCGATAGCTGCCCGTGAGGGCTAACACCTTTACCATAATTTATCTAAGGTTTTGAGAACGGGTTTGTGAGATACATAAGAAAGCCTACAAGAATAAAGTACGGCACAAGAAGGGCGGCGCCGGCGTAGTCTTTGGCTACGCGCTGGCCGAAGAAAAGAGCGGTGATTGCCAGGGCTGCGATGACCGAAGCGGCAAATATCAGCACAGCCGAGGACGTCAAGATAAAATACACAATACCCGTAGTGCTGAGGATGCCGGCGGCGAGTTCCATGACGGTGATCGCCAGGAGCAGTAGCGGGACAAACGGCGCGAGAAAGGTTTTTGAAAAATGCCCGTTCAGCCATTCCAGATTCCCACGCCGGTCGAAGACCTTATCAAGGCCGGACTGGATAAAAAGAATGCTCACCAACAATGCGGCGAAGAGCGCAGGCAGGTTGCGGGTTATGGTTTCGATGTCCACTTAATTAGTTTAAGTCGTCCTTTTCAATCTCGGTCATTTTTTCAACCCGGCGCTCGTGCCGGCCGCCTTCGAAATCGGCGTCGAACCAGGCTCTTACTATCTTTTTTATTTCATCGTCCGGCGTGTAGCGGGCCGCGAGTGAAAGCACGTTGGCGTTATTGTGCTGGCGCGCCAATCGGGCAATTTCTTCATTCCACGCAACGGCGGCCCGGACGCCTTTTACCTTGTTCGCGGCTATTGCCATGCCGGTGCCGGAACCGCAGACGAGCAAACCCTGATCGTATTCGCCTCGTGCGACGGCCTCGGCGACCTTTCGGGCGTAGTCGGGATAATCGACCGAATCACCTGAAAACGTTCCCATATCGTCAAACTCGACGCCAATTTCGATGAGCGTCGCTTTTAGTTTTTCTTTCTCTTCGAATCCCGCGTGATCGGCGGCAAGTGCAATTTTTTTTGGCATTTTGGCGTGTTCCTTTGTTTATAGAATATTAGCGTGTCTTTTGATTCGACAAAAGCTGACGCCGGCTTTTTTGGCCGGGACAACTAAAAGCGGCTGCAAATTATCAAACTCATGCCNNGTGGGGGTGTCGAGGAAAAATTATGAAGTTTAGATTTGCCTTATTGTCCGCGATCGCGACGATCGTGCTTACAGGTGTTGCTTTTGGTTCATCCAGTTCCGTTTCTATTCTTGCGGAACAGGCGGTTTTTGGCGGCGAAACGGAATCGGCCGAAGCGATCCGCAAGCTGCGCGAAATGGGGCCCGAAGGACTAAATGGCCTTTTTAATACATACGCAGCCGACATCAAGTCATATCGCGAAACCGGCAAGGAGACAGAGAATTGGAAGAAGATCGCGGCCGCTCTCGACGCTGTTGCGATGCAAAAAGATGCGTACGCCGCCCAGTTATACTGGTACACCGATCTTGAAGAGGCGAAACGTGTCGCCCACGCGGCCGGCAAGCCTATCATTACGCTGCGATTACTTGGAAATTTGAACGAAGAATTCTCATGCGCAAACAGCCGGCTTTTCCGATCGATCCTTTATTCCAACAGCGAAATCTCGAAATATCTTCGCGATAACTACATTCTGCATTGGAAGTCGGTGCGACCGGCCCCGCGAGTGACGATCGATTTTGGCGACGGCCGAAAGATCGAACGGACGCTGACGGGAAATTCCATCCACTACATACTCGATGAAAACGGGCGGGTTATCGACGCATTGCCGGGGCTTTACAGCCCAAAGGCGTTCATGATCTATCTGACGCAAGGGAAACAGGTCAACGATTCGATCGCCGGATTTGCAAACGCTCAAAAAGACCTCGCGTTGATGAGATATCGAAAGCTAAGTTTCGACCAGATCAAAGCGAGGCGTGACAGTGCCGTCTCAATGGCAAAAGTCACCCTTACCGAGCCGAAAACCGGAACGGATGCCATCCTTGCCGCGCCGCGGGCGATGGCAAAAATGGCCGTTGTGGACGAGATCTCTATCCTACGGGTTTACGACACTTTCGCCCGCTTTGAGCCGCAGATCGATCTCACCGAATGGCAGAAACTCGCGAATATTTACTCGCCCGCCCCGCAGATCGACGCCGAAAGCACGGCATTTATTCGCCGCCAGAATTCAAAAACGGGACTGACCGAAGCCGAATTTGCTGGAATGCTCGCGAAGCTACGGAATTTCATTGCGTTGGACACGACGCGGAACGACTTTCTTTTTCACACCAAGTTATACGAGTGGTTGAATCGCGGCCCGGCTGGTGATCTTGAGAATTTTAACGCCCGCGTTTATGCCGATATTTTCCAAACGCCGAATTCCGATAAATGGCTAGGGCTTTACTCAACTGACGTTTACACCGCACTTGATGGAAACGGCATAACTAAATAATTTATGAATTTATGCTGGACAAGGCGAGTGGCGAGAAGTTCAGAGTTTAAGCTTTAGCTCGTCTCTTGCTATGGCGGGCGACAAGCTAAAGCTTGAACTCTGAACGTTGTGCCGGTTAATTGTTGTCTGATCTCGACAAAACCCTTATAATTGCGGACGGGTTTGTTCTCGCAAGAACTATGCAATTTCCGGTTCGCCAAATCTTTTTCATCCTGATACTTGCCGCCGCTTTTACGTTGGAGAGCAGCGCGCAGGATATGCTGCCGGAACTGGTTCGCCGGATCAAGCCGTCGTCGGTTGCCATTGAAACCTTTGACGCGAAAGGGAACGAACTCTCCCGCGGCAGCGGTTTTTTTATTGCGGCG
>DLHV01000219.1:35460-35615 GCA_002483395.1 Chloracidobacterium sp. UBA7659
GACGGTTCGCGGTGTTTTGGCGGTCGATGGCGAAGGCGACCTTGCAATGCTGCAGGTCGAGGTGCCGCTGGCACTCGCGATTCCGCTGCCGATTGCCCGTTCGGTTCCGCAGGAAGGCGAGTCTATCGTGGTGGTCGGCAACCCGTTCGGGCTCG
>DLHV01000219.1:35707-37945 GCA_002483395.1 Chloracidobacterium sp. UBA7659
CCTTTGCAGGCGGCCGAAGGGCAAAGCCTGAATTTCGCCGTTCCGTCGGAAAGAATTTTTCAACTTAAAGTTACTGATCTTCAAACGGTTTCCTCGCTGAGCGCCGTAACGCAAAAGAATAAGCGTGCGGCAGCCGAGCGTTTATATTCGCAGGGTGTTGCGCAGCTTTCGCGCGATGATTTTCCTCGGGCGCTTACGTTTTTTGAAAAGGCCATCGAGACCGATCCGGCGTATGCCGAGGCCTGGTACCAGGCCGGGTTTACATACGGCGTTCAGGGCCGCCACACAGAGGCCCTGAAGGCTTCGAAGCAGGCCGCGAAGCTTCGCCCTGACTGGGCGGAGACGTTTGTCAATATCGGCGCTTCAAGCTTTGCCCTCGGCCAGTATAAAGAAGCCGCAGACGCATATCGCCAGGCCATCAAGCTTGAAGATTACAAACCCGATACGCAGTATTCGTTGGGTTTGAGCCTCGAGAAATTGGGCCGGACCGAAGAGGAGATTTTGGCATACAGACGTGCGCTTTTGCTGAAACCGGACCATGCCAACGCGATAGAAAAACTCGGTATGGCATACCTCAAGCAAAAACGCTATGCCGACGCACTAACACAATTCGAGCAATTGAAAACCTACAAACCCGACGCGAAGACCTACAACTATATCGGCGAAAGCCTGATCGAGCTCGGAAAAGCCGAAGAAAGCGTCGACGCTTTTAACAACGCTGTCAGCTACAATCCCGATTTCGACAAAGCCCGATACAACCTCGGCCGCTCCTACATCAAACTAGGCAACCGAGACATGGCCCAGGTCCAATATGAGATACTGAGAAATTCACGCTCCGATTGGGCCGACAGGCTTTACGTTTTGATCTATCCTTAAAGCTGATCTACGCTTGCCGGGATTCTGTCAGTACCCCATACCGCGAGCGGTTTAAGCATGAAAATAGCCGGAGAAAACTTCGGTAATCAGGAAAGATTGCGGATAAAACTATGCTATTGTCAGATAGCCTGACCACCTTTATGGTGTCCGTTTTCAAGCTTTTACCTCGGGTTATGTTTTCAAATCCTACGAGACGGTTTTTCATAACTTGGAACAATTGCTAATTTGGTCTTCAAAAAATAGTGAGATCTATGAAACAAATACCTTTTTTGGTTATCCCCTTTTTGTTAATTTCCGTTAGTTCTTTAGCTCAAACTCCAGAGAGCTTCGATATTGCCACGTTTCGTTCGCCACAAGGCTGGAACAAGCAAGCAGGCCAGAATTCCGTTCAGATCTCAACCGAGGACAAAACGAACAGAACGTACTGCCTGATCACTGTGTTCAAATCGCTCCCGTCGGCAAATAAGTCCAACGAAGATTTCGCGTCGACGTGGCAAACGGTCGTAAAGGGATTTGTAAATGTTTCGGCTGCGCCGCAATTAGCGGCCCCCGAAACCAACGATGGCTGGCAGATCCAGAGCGGCTTTGCGCCGTTCGAGAAAAATGGCGAGAAAGGCGTGGCGATGCTCGTGACGGCCACAGGGTTTGGCAAGATGGTGAGCGCCCTTATCCTTACGAACACACAGGCCTACGAACAGCAGATAACCGCTTTCCTGGCGTCGATAATTTTGAAGAAGCCTGCCGCTGAGCTCAACGAGGCTCCCGCGTCCGTGCCGGCATCTCGGCCCTGGACCGTCTCGAGCGGATATGCTTTCACCACAACCAAATTCGATGACGGCTGGACGAGCACCGTTCAGGAAGAATGGGTCGAGGTCACCAAAGGCGGTATCAGAGTTTTAATCCATCACCCAAATAAACAGGCAGACGCATACAATTCCGTCGTTCTCGAAGAATTGAAGAATGCCTGGAACGTTCTGGTAGCGCCGAGATACAGCACGGCGGGCAATTTCGAATTCAAGCCGATCACAGGCTGGCAGGCGATCGAGTTTGCCGAAGCCGATGCTGTCGAAAAAGCAACAGGCAAAACTGTCCACGTCGTATTGTTCAAGATGAATTATTCCAGCGGCGCCGGAAGGTATCTGGAGTTCATAACTTCCAATAAAGTTGTGTTCGAACAAGAATTCGGCGCCTATCACCAGACGACGTCCGGTTGGGAAAAAATGGAAAACATGGCCAACTACAACAAGTTTGGTATCGGCGCCGCTGACCTCAAGGGTAAATGGACGAACGATTTTTCCGGCTCGCTTTCGTACGTGAGCGCCTACACCGGAGCAAGCGCCGGGACCGACACGCACGCATCGA
>DLHV01000066.1:0-1756 GCA_002483395.1 Chloracidobacterium sp. UBA7659
CGCTAACGCAGGCGGTTCTGACTATCGCATCGCAGTCAAGATCTCATCAACAACTTTCTTCGCATCCCCGAACAGCATCAGCGTGTTCTCCTTATAGAACAGCGGATTATCCACACCCGCGTAGCCGCTGGCCATCGAGCGTTTCATCACGATAACGTCGCGGGCTTCCCAGACGTGGAGGACGGGCATTCCGGCTATCGGCGAGCCGGGATCGTCCATGGCGGAGGGGTTGACGATGTCGTTGGCGCCGATGACCCAGGCGATATCGGTGTCCTTGAACTGGTCGTTGATCTCGTCCATTTCGAAGACGATGTCGTAGGGAATATTGGCCTCGGCGAGCAGGACGTTCATATGGCCGGGCAGGCGGCCGGCCACCGGGTGGATGGCAAACTTCACATCCGAGCCTTTTTCTTTCAGTTGACGGACGACCTCGGCCAGCGAATGCTGTGCCTGTGCGACCGCGAGGCCGTAACCGGGAACGATGATTATTTTACGTGCCTGCTGGAGCAAATCGGCCGCACCTGGGGCTTCAATCGAGTGAACCTCGCCTTGTGGAGCGGCGCTCGAGCTGATTGTGCCGCCTTCTGTTCCGAAACCGCCTAACATGACGCTAATAAAGGAACGATTCATGCCCCTGCACATTATGTAGCTGAGGATCGCACCGCTCGATCCGACAAGCGCTCCGGTGATGATGAGCAGGTCGTTGCCGAGCATAAATCCGGCTGCGGCCGCTGCCCAGCCGGAATAACTGTTGAGCATCGACACAACCACAGGCATATCGGCACCGCCGATCGCCATTACAAAATGAACGCCGAGGATTCCGGTCACGATCGTTGCCGCAAGCAACGCGATTTGCCCGTCGGTGCCGGGCGACACAAAGAACCACACGCCGAGACCCGTGGTTGCCATCAGCATCAAAATGTTGATGATGTGCCGTCCGGGAATCATCAATGGCCTGCCGCCGATAGTACCCTGCAATTTTAAGAAGGCGATGACCGAGCCGGTAAACGTGATCGAACCGATACAGACGCCGATAAAGATCTCAGCGGTGTGAAGACTAAGTTCGGAAGGCTCCATCGCGGCGTGCGGGCCGAGATACGTCGCAAAACCGACAAGCACCGCCGCCAAACCGACAAAGCTGTGAAGAGCGGCAACGAGTTGGGGCATCGACGTCATCTGCACCCGCGAGGCTAAAACCGCGCCGACCAGCAAACCGGGCACCAACGCCCCTGCCAAGACCGGCAGCCCCTCGGTTTTCATCCCTACTGCCGTCGCGACGAGAGCGATCAGCATCCCAAGAATGCCGTACAGATTCCCGCGACGTGCGGTCTCCTGCCGCGACAACCCGCCGAGGCTCAAGATGAACAACGCACTCGCGGCGATGTAAGCAATTGTGATCAAAGACTGTTTCATACAATGCAGAAGCGCGCGCGTTAGCAAGGGCTTAACATCCAAGTTCGGTCAATAAAAATTCAGAGGCTGCGTTAGCATGGCCTTANNAACAACGCACTCGCGGCGATGTAGGCGATTGTGATCAGGCTTTGTTGCATTTAGTTGTCGAAGCGTTGACGAATGAATTCCTGTGTTTGACTAGCCATTAGTTCAGTCGTCGATGGACCCGTGCGAATATAGAAATGTTCCACATTTGAATCTTTGACGAAAACTGGGGTTCTCGACTTGGCGCATTCGACAACCATGACCCGGCTGGCTTCAAAATCCTCGTAACGGAGATGAAGAAATTGCATAATGGTAGGAC
>DLHV01000066.1:1830-9630 GCA_002483395.1 Chloracidobacterium sp. UBA7659
TATTCAAAAACCGGCAATCGTTTTCAGTATGGCGTGTTCCATTCTGGGGTCACGGCTATTCGTATGGAGGTTTGTTCGTAACGTCGATTTAAATTCGACCTCGTGCGACTCGCCGTCCGCCACATATTCGTAGATGCTCTTTCGTAATTCGGGAAGCTCGGTACCTGCTTCTTTGATCAAAGTCTCGTATCCAGCTCGGATAATCTGTGCCATCGATTCACGACGCCGTTCGAGGAAATCTTTGTATGGCATNNAACCATCTGGCAACGCATGCATCTTGTACATTAAGGTCAGCTTCTCACTGCCAAATCGAGTTTCCATTTCTGGCAAATAGTCCATCGGTGAGCGGTCGTTAATTCTTGCGTTGTCACCCCATTCAACAAAAGCGTAGTTCGCGATCTGATTTGTTTCACGTAGATCAGTTATTCCGATAGTGGCGAGGTATCCTTTTGGGAAGAGGTGATGGCGCTCAACTGAGCGTCTTTTTCCATGGGTGACCGGGTCCAACAACTCGGAAACTTTCATGTTCGAAAACAAAACTGGTGCGTCTAAGAGGACCAGGGAAGCGTTATAAGCGGAAAGCGAAGGGCTGAGTGGTGAAGATGTCGCCAAGTCATTGGGAAGAGTAATCTTCCAATAATCTTCTGTAAGTGCAACCTCGCACGCGGCCGCCAAAACACTTAGAAACCCTTCGGCATCGAGCACATCGCGGAGGCGGGCCAGATCGAAGTCCATCTTCGATTCGGGGGAACCCGTATACTGACCCGTCATTCCCGCCATAAAGAACCAGCGGGCGATAACCTTTCGCAAGGGAAACTCTTCAACGTGGTAGTCGGTTCGGCCAATTAGATATAGGATGTAGGCGAAGACAAGATTGCTTTTTGAGCCAATCTGCGCACCGCTTCTAAATCCGGCTGTCCGAAGACAGTTCATAAAATCTTGCCAATATTGCAGATTTACAACGCGCTCCTGCGCATCTTTCAAAATTTCAAACTGCTTTATTCGTCTTTCGTCACTAAACTGTTCGGAGTCCAGATCTTTTCCACTTAGCAGAGAGTAAACGTTCCTGAGACGTGCTCTTCTAAAACCAACGCCGACGCTGACTCGCAATAACTGGTCTGGATCAGGTTCTATGAAATAATTGAAAGGTGAAGGAGAATTTGGCGAAGGCNNTTGCTGTCTCGCATCTCGACAGAATCGTTCAAGCTGCATGCGCCCCTCATCCCAAAAAACAGACATGAGGGTGAGAATAAAATCGGCCTGATTTAAGGGTGTACCCTTGCTATTTATTCGTACAAAAACATCAGCGACATTTTCTTCCGTAATTCCAGCTGATAACTCAAGTGCGGTGAAAGGAAATGTCAGAAGTCCTTGCAGTTTCAGTATGCGGTCTTCAATCAATGACTCTTGGTCCTCGNNCCTTCTACGTACTCTCTTATTATTCGCGTGATTTTGGTATCGCCGCTCCATAGAACGGAAATATCGGGAATGTAGGACTTATCACGGCGAATCGCAGCGTCCACAACCTGAAAGGCACCGTCCATAGGATTAAATGCGATGCTTATCATCTCACTGCTGTAGTTTTCCCGAACGACAGGTATTCGCTTGATTACAGCGTACAAGGATGTTAGTCGTTGCTGACCGTCGACTATTAGTAACCGCGACGGCTTTTGTTTCGAGTCAGTACCAATTACGCGGGTGTCGTCGGAGATTGCGTTCTGCCAGAAAAGTAAATATCCCACGGGGTATCCCCGATACATCGAGTCGAACAAGTCCCGTACTTTCGCATTCTTCCAGACAAACGGCCGTTGTATATCTGGCAGTCCGATTTCACCCAGTTCGATGTACTTAATCAGGGAGTTGAGATCGTAGTTGACCTGCTTAAAAACCGTTTCACTCATATTGAAGGCTATTTCCTAAACATCGCCAGCATCCGGTTCGTCACCAAAAATCCACCGGCGATATTGATCGCAGCTATTAAAACTGCGACGGCGCCGAGGATCGTCGTCAAATTCATATTCGTGCCGATGAGCTGGAGCATCCCGCCGACGAGGATGATGCCGCTGATCGCGTTGGTTACACTCATAAGCGGAGTGTGCAGGGCGGGTTTGACGTTCCAGACGACCTGCCAGCCGACGAAGCACGCGAGCATGAACACCGTAAAATGCGACAGCGTCGATGCCGGGGCGATGTAGCCGATCCCAAGCAGAAGGAGGCCGACAACAGCGAGAACAAGCGGATTTATGCCGGTGCTTTCGGCTTGATTGTGGTTTGACCCAGTCGCTACCGCTCCCGGTTCTGACTGGCGGCTTGCCGAGCTTTTTGTCGGAACTCCTGGTTCAGGCGGAGCGGGCGGCGTCGGCGGCGGGTACATCAACTTGCCTTCGTGCAGGACGATCGCACCGCGGACCACCTGATCTTCGAGATCGACGTGAATGCCGCCGCTTTCATCTTTTAATTCCTCGAGCAAGGCGACGATAGTCGAGCCGTAAAGCTGGCTCGCCATACTTGCCATCCGCGACGGCAGATCGGTGTAACCGATGATCGTAACGCCCTTGTGATGAACAATGCGGCCCGGATCGGTTAGTGCGCAGTTGCCGCCCTGCTCGGCGGCAAGATCGACGATCACAGAGCCCGGTTTCATGCTCTCCACCATGCCCTGCGTGATCAGTTTCGGTGCGGGTTTTCCCGGAATTAGAGCCGTCGTGACGATGATATCGACCTGCATTGCCTGAGCGGCAAAGAGGGCCATTTCGGCTTGCAGAAAAGCATCGGACATTACCTTGGCATAACCGCCTTTGCCTTCGCCTTCTTCTTCGATATTCACTTCCAGGAACTCGGCGCCCATGCTCGCGACCTGATCTTTGCAGGCCGAACGCGGGTCGAAGGCCTTGACGATCGCTCCCAGCGAACGTGCCGCGCCGATAGCCGAAAGCCCGGCAACGCCCGCTCCGATCACCATAACCTTGGCCGGATCGATGCGGCCGGCGGCTGTTATCTGTCCGCCAAAAAATCGAGGAAAATTGTTCGCCGCCTCGATAACGGCACGATATCCGGCGATATTTGCCATCGCGGAAAGCGTGTCCATTTTCTGGGCACGTGTGATACGCGGGATGCTGTCCATCGCAAAGGCCGTCGCTTTTCGTTTGGCGAGACGGTCGAGCAATTCGCGATTTTGTGCGGGCCAGATAAAGCCGACCAGCGTAGCACTTATGTTAAGCAGATCGGCCTCATGGACGCCAAGCTCCGTGTTCTCCTCAGGCGGGCGTACTTTCATCACTACGTCCGATGCGGCCCAAAGCTCCTTTGTGTCGTCGATCACGGTCGCTCCGGCCTCGCGGTACTCGGCGTTCGAGCAGTTGATGCCGAGGCCTGCACCCGACTCGACGGCCACCTCAAAGTCGAGTTTTTTCAACCTCAAAATTGTCTGTGGCGTGGCGGCAACACGCTTCTCGCCGGGGTGGATCTCTTTTGGGATTCCTATGGTAACCATAATTGTTACAATACTATACAGGAGATACGCAGGGAGTGTAAAACACAAGATCTGCGATTTGGAGAAATAGGTGAAATGCACGCACCAAGATCAGTTTTCCTTAGCCATTTTTTGGATCGTGACGATTACGATCGCGTCGTCGCCGCCCGTTCGGACATATGAGATCCAGAAACCGGCTTTTGGATACTGCACCGTTTTGTGCATGCCGCCGTCGGGTTTTGCTTCGATATCGGTCCCAATCACGGCTTTTGGTGTCGGTGCTAATTTCAAATCGCCCGTGTACATGATCGAGATCACCCGCACCGTTTTATTCTCATCATAAAAAACCCGCGCGGATTCAAACTCGGAAATTGTGAAATTGTCTTCGGCGTCGGATTCGTCCTGTGGCTTTCCGAGTTTAGTCCGAACATCGGCCGACGACATGCCGATCGTCACGTCTTTATATCCGGCATAAGGCGCCTTTTGGGAAACAGGTGTCGGCAAAGGTGCAACCATTACCCTGATTCCGTCACTCGACGGCCCTGAAGATACAACGAGAACTCCCAACGCGAGCAAAAATGGCAGAAGAAACATACCTCGTTTTGCTAATGTGAACATATTTCCTCCGTATCGTCTGTGGTAATTTTGCGGAGAAATCTACTGTTTCCCGCTTATTTATTTAAACAAATGCAATTCGCGTTCTCAAAGCAATCGACCAATATTGCTCGCGAGGCGGTATCCGCGAACGTCATTGCGCGAAGAAACTCCCGTTCACGCGAAAAACCTCGCGCGATCCGGCTTAGACAAATAACCATCGGCTGCCATATCAAGACGACCGCATCGACATACAACTAAGGATTTGGCCGTTCCGAGCCTCAGCGTCTTGCTTCAAATACCCTGTTAAAGGGTGTCTCGGCTGCCCGCCGGAATTGTGTGAAACCGCCCGCCATTACTGTTTCACGCAATGCGTCGTCGCTTGCAACCGCACCTAATGCAGATCCTCCCAGCGCCATCGCATTTGCCGTGCAGCAAAGAGCCGATGCACCCGAAAAAGTCCTGCCTATCGGATTAAAATTATCTTCGACCGTATTGCCGGCCATTGGTTCGACGAGCATCACACTGCCATCGGCATCGAGCGTCTCGAATGCATGTTTTGCCGCACCTATTGGGTCGCCCATGTCGTGCAGACAATCGAAGAACGAGACCAGATCGTAGTCATCGTTTGGAAAGTCCTGAGCGCTCGCTACGGCAAATTTAACGTGGTCCGAAACGCCGGCCTTCTCCGCTTTCGCCTTTGCGTTTGCGATCGAAGGTTCATGATTATCGAAACCGAAAAACTGAGATTTTGGGTACGCTTTGGCCATGATGATGGTCGATGCGCCGTGCCCGCAGCCGATGTCGGCAACTTTTGCCCCAGCCTTCAATTTTGCTTCGATGCCTGTCAGCGCCGGAATCCACTCGGCGACGAGATGGGACTGGTAACCCGGCCGGAAGAACTTTTCAGTGCCGATAAAAAGGTCGGGATCGTTTTCGCCCCAAAGCAGGCCGCCACCGTTTTTGAACGCTTCGGCGATGCGCGGCTGGGCGTTCATCATTGCCTTGATCACGTAGAATCCGCCGCCGACGTAGAACGGGCTGGTTTCGTCTGTCAGTGCCACGCTCTGTTCGGGGAGCATTGAATATTTCCCGCTTCCCGGGTCGTAATTCACATAATCGCCGGCCGCTTGATTGACCAGCCACTCGCGGACATATCGTTCCGTGGTACTGGTTTTAGCTGCAAGTTCCGCGGGCGTCATCGCCCCGTTATTTGCCAGGGCTTCGTAAAGCCCGAGCTTCATTCCGATGTAGCCCAGAACCGAACTCAGAGAAGCGCCAAAATCCCCAACGACTTTCCCCAGAAATTCGCCCATTTTATCTTCATTTATCTGTGATGCTTGCGCAGTCTGTGACATAGACCCTCCTTTGTCAAATGCCTTGTGGGAGTATGAATCGAATGCGTGTGAGGAATGCGCGGGTTTATATATTTAAAACGTAGCCCGCGCAATCGCGGCAAGCAATTACGCGGGTTCGAGAATTATTGCCGTTTAAGGCTCTGAAAAGAGGAATCGTTTCCTACTGCTTTTCGAGTATCGTTTTCAGCCCTGAAAGACCTTCGCCGAAATCCTTGCCGACCTCTTTGTCCATGTCCATGACTAAAAGCATGATGTTCAACGGCCGCGGCATCGAACCGGTAAAGCCCCATTTTACCTTCGTCCGGCCGTCTCCGGCGGGTTCGAGTATCATGTAAGCGTCGGCCTTTGATTCGAACGGTTGTTTAAAGCGAAGTTCGGTGTCGATGCGTTCGTCTGGAACCAGCTTCTTGATCTCCTGCTCGCCTTCGCCAACCTGGTCCGTAGTCCCTTTCCAGTAGGAAACAAATCCGACCTCGCCGTCCGTGCCGCGAAATTCCTGCTTCATCGTCGGCTCTTTCTTATACCACGGGCCCCATTCGTTCTGATTTTTCAGCATTTTGGCATAGGCGTAAATCTCTGCCTTTGGCTTATTAATAGTTATCTCGCGTTCGACCCTGAAATCGGTCGGTGCCATGAAAATTGCGACGACCGCCGCGCCGATAATAAGAACGACAATCGCAGCAAGTGCGATGAGTATTTTCTTGATCATCTCGAACTCCTCGTTTCAAGTATTACCGTCCCTGGGTTCGTTGATCGGCTTACCGGATAGAAACCGTAAGTTTGTAGGTTGCATTTCCGCGCGTACCGCCGCGCCGCTGTCGGGCAGCGAGACGGTAACGCTTGTCGCGTCGTCTTCTTCGCCCGCCCCTTCCAGTTATTCGCCATGCGGACCTTCGATCTGAAAAGCGGCGTTGTTCTCAAGCGCCGTAATGCGGACCGTCATTTTTTGCCCGTCTCTTGCTCCGAGAATATAGGTATCGCGGTCGCCGCGAACGACTGCATTTGAGAAGGTAGCCGAGTTCTTTCCCTTGGCAAATCTAACGCATTTGGTGATACCGTCGCGTGCCGCAAATCCGGCCGATCCGAGAACAAACAACATAATAAGCAACGCTAGCCCAAGCCTTTTAACCATCTAACATTTCTCCCAGTTTTGTTTTGTGCGCTAAATGTAAACGAAAACCGCGAAATTTCAAAGAGAAAAATCGCGGTTTCGAAATAGGGAAGAGTGGTTAGCTGGACGATAAGAAATCGTTCGGTTCAATGTGCGCTTGTTTCAAAATTGCTCGAAGTGTTCCTTCTGCCATATCGCCCGAATGATTTGGAATCGTCGTGAACCTGCCCGTAGTCGGATTTAACGAGATTTCGTGACTGCCGGCCGCCTGGCGGTGAAATTCAAATCCAAATTTCTTAAGTATTTTGACAATATCTCGATACCGAAAACCGGAAAGCCTGCCCATACTATACGCCGACGACCAAGGGATAGTCGAAACTGTCAGACAAAGTTACAAGATCGGCGAGTTGTCCGTCTTGCGATTCGATGAGTTTCTTCGCAACATCCCTTGCAATTTCAAGCGTTTCGGCAATAGTTCGTCCTTGTGCTACCAATCCTTGAAGATTGTCGGAGGTCGCGAGATAGACCCCTTCAGGCAGTTTTTCGATATGTAAATTAACTATCTTTTCCATCAAGTGAAAGTTTACGCCGATTTCGACAAAGTTTCCATATCTTTCTTCCCCCTCAGCACCGGCTTTCTGGCGGCGGCGGCTTCGTCGAGGCGGCCGATCCGGGTTGAATGCGGGGCGTCAATGACGAGTTGTGGGTTCTCCTGGGCCTCGCGGTCGATGTCCTTCATCGCTTCAATGAATGCGTCGAGGTCCTGGCGGCCGACGGATTCGGTTGGTTCGATGAGCATCGCGCCATCGACTACAAGAGGAAAGTAGATCGTCATCGGGTGAAAGCCGTAATCGATCAGGCGTTTTGCGATGTCTAGAGTGTGAACACCCGTCGGTGACTGTTTCTTGTGCGAAAAAATCGCCTCATGCATGCAGTCGGACGCATAGGGCTCGTCATAGGTATCGGCCAGTTTATGCGAGATGTAACGAGCATTCAGAACTGCCGCTTCGGTAGCTTCTTTGAGGCCGTCGGCTCCGTGCGTGTAGATATACGACAAGGCTCGGATCATCATTCCGAAATTGCCGTAAAATGCTTTGACACGGCCGATTGAGTTGGGATAGTCGAAATCGAGGCGGAAACGCGACTGTGAAGTAGCGTGCTCGTCCTGCACACTCCCTAACGGTCGTGTCTCTGCCCGAACAACACGCGGTACAGGCAAAAACGGCATCATATCGGCGGTACAGAGGCATGGCCCGCAGCCGGGG
>DLHV01000066.1:9689-9898 GCA_002483395.1 Chloracidobacterium sp. UBA7659
ATGTTCGCGCCGTCCATATAGACGAGGCCTCCGGCGGCGTGGATCGTTTTGCAGATCTCTTTGATATTCGTCTCGAAAATACCGACGGTGTTCGGATTCGTCAGCATCAATCCGGCCGTTTGAGGGCCGACAGCCGCTTTTAACGCGGCCAGATCCACATTACCTTCCTTGTCGGTGGCGATTTCAACGACCTTGAAACCACACATCAC
>DLHV01000215.1:0-2331 GCA_002483395.1 Chloracidobacterium sp. UBA7659
GCTCCTACGGAGCCGATGCGAGTCGTTTTCGAGACGGCCTCCCGAACATCGAGGGCCCGCAAAGAGTGAGTTTTGTTTATTCGGTCTTGGCGATGCTGAATGAGCTGAACGGGGCGAGTTCGGATAATTTCCCTTTCCGTTTCAATTTTCGGGGGAAGTTGACGAGGCTGGCGCCGAAGACGGCGGAGCCGAGTTCTTCTTCCTCGATGTCGTCCGCTTCGAAGTCGAACTGGGTTTTTAAGGCGGCGAGGGCATCTTCGCTGCTCAAGCCGGCGATGCTTGCCTCGAGCAGGGCGTAGAGGGCGGCACTTATGCGGCCGCGAAGGCTCGAAAGCGGGTGGCCGGCGGCCAATGCGAGCATTGCGAATCTTATTTCGTCGGCTCCGATCTCGGCAAAATCAGTCCGCGGCTTGCCTGTAAATTGTGAGAAGGCCGACATGGTCGCGACCGCTGACGCATCCCAATCGTCACCCGCGAGCGCGACATCGAACGCGTCTCGCGAGAAACCGGCGATATCCAGAACGCGTGCGAACTTGTCCGCGGAAACCATCCATTGGGCCGAATCGGCGGATCGCGGCGAAGGGCTTTTTCGCGGCGTGGCGATCGTATTCGAAAACATAATGCGGACATACGGGCGGTTTGTGGCGTAAAAACCGATCTCAGCCCGATACTCGGTGTCGGCCTCGACGTCGAACCACCACGAGCCTGCCTCATCTATTGCATGGATCAGTTCCGTATCGTTTTTCAAATTTGTGAGCTTTAAAACGAGCGTATAGCTTCCCGTCTCGCCGATAGCGCGATTCAAGGTGTGAAACGGATTTTTGCCGACACCCCAGTAGAAATAAAGACGATTTGGCGACTGCATGAGCAGTTTTGCACGATTTTCTCTGGGAAGGGCGGGCAGCTTCGGCACCGCAAGCTCGAGGAAAGCGGGCGAGTATTTTTCGGATGCCATCGCGTCAGCGTCCAGTTCTACAGCCGTTTGCTGCCCTGCTTCGGCCGAATGCTTGACGCCTTCGACAACTCTAACCATGGAGGATGACGACACGCCCGCGTCGTTGGATAATACAAACTCGACGAAATCTTCACTTTTCGGATCGATCGCCTTCGATAATTTCTTAGTAACTCTCTTTGTAACTTTCTTAACCATAAAAACTCGCAAGCCTACTCGCAAACACAAGATTATGCGGCGTTTTGAAAGTAGTTACAAGCTGCGTTTTGAATTTTAAGACGAGCGCCGGATCAGGATTTCAGGTTTTTTGCCGACTTGAGCTTGATATCCAGTTTACCGATGGAAGCGTTTACCTGAGAGCGAATGGGCAGGCGTCTTGCGTCGTCGGTGATCCAAATGATCATACGCCCCTTTTTTTCTATCAATCTGTCCGGCCCGAATACGTCCGGCTCGACACGAAAGCACCATACATTCCCAAGGACCGACTTCTGCTTTTCCCTCGCTGTGACTTTGACGGGAATTTTATAAACAAGCCCGGAATCGCTGACCTCGAGCTCGAACGACTTGCCGACAGCCAGCGGCAAAAGGCGCAGGCTGTAAAGGCCGGAGACCAAGTCGTGGGTTTCGGGGCCGATTTCCGAAGCTATCTTGCGCGGCGGGCGCATCGGCTCCTTCGGGTCGGTTTCGACATAGGTGACCCGTTGCCCTTTGTAATCGAAGATCGCCTCGCTGTCGCGCACACGCTCTTTTTGAACGTCATGTCTTGCAGTCTTCTTGATGCGAAATTCTTTATTTCCGATCGTCGAATCCGTCTGGTAAAGGAAGCTGTATCGAAAAAGTTTTAGAAGCGTTCCCTTCGAATTCGCATCCGCCTTAACAGTGTAATCTCCGTCTGGAGTCCGTTGAGTAATCGTAAATGTCAGATCTGCAATGGCAATTCCGCCAATGAACTTGCTGATCTTGCCCTCATATGTAAGCGTTTCGCCGTCGANNGAGCCGTTCTGAGCCGAAATACCAGGCGTAAACGCAGCCACTACGGCCAAAGTCAATAGGATTTTATGTAACAGATCTTTCATGTAATTGATGAGACAGGGCCTTTATCCGCACCAGGCTTCGACCGCAAAATAATTCACTCAATTGTAATGATTATAACCCATTGCTAACTCTTTGTGGCCGATTTCGCGCGCCCGAACTCTCAAAATTTTCGCCGGTTTATCATAATTCGACAGTCTTTGCCAGGCAATAGATGTCCAGAGCCGCCTCACGCGTTGCCGAGTCTTTTTTGGACGGCTTGAAACACCGTTTCGACGCCGATGTCCATGCAGATCCAGTTCGAACAAGTCCGGCGGTGGCAATCGACCCGGCAGCCGATATCCAGG
>DLHV01000215.1:2410-8632 GCA_002483395.1 Chloracidobacterium sp. UBA7659
CGACATATATTTTCGCCGACCGCGCCAGCTCGAAGAAGCCTTTCAGGCTGGGTTGAGCGATGAGAATTTTGCCCGATCTGCTGGCCGCGACGACCGCATCCGACAGCTCGGATTCGCCCGGTCCGGTCGCAATGATAGAGGTCAGCCCGTGCGATTCCCAAAGCCTATCGGCCAATTGGCCGTATTTTTCCGCGTGCCAGAGCTTTGTTACCCAACCGCCTGCCGGATTGAGGATCGCAAAATTTTGGCCGGATTCTTCGATCAGGTGGACACTTTCGAGTTTGTGCTCCATTTCGGTAGCGATCGGAAACTCGAAGTTATCTTTTGGAACCTCAATTTCCAAAGCCTTTTCGACAAGCATCAGATTCTTGCGGATTACATGCGTTTGCGGCGGAATTTCGACGCTGCGGTTGAGAAAAATGCGGCTTGCGGGTTCGCGGAGGCTGCCCTTATCAAAGCCGTATCGGATTTTCGCTCCGGAGAGTTTTGCTATCGCGGCCGATTTTAGAAGGCCCTGAAAATCCAGGGCAATATCGAACTTAAATCGCCGGAGATCGCGAAGCTGCGACCTAAAGCCTGCCAGGATTCCCTTGACCACCTTTCCGCCTCGCAAGGAGCGCGTATCGACCTCGATGAGCCGGTCGATCATCGTATTACCTCGCAATATCTCGGCCGAACGCTTTTCGACCGCCCAGCTTATTTCCGCCTCCGGCAACGCCGCACGGATCGCCGCCAGTGCAGGCAGCGTGTGGATGATGTCACCAATGCTGCCGAGTTTTACGATCAGAATTTTCACCTTCGATAATAGTAAAGGTTTAGCTGCGAATACCTCAACGCAGGGTATTCAAAAGCTGACTATGACTCGTAACCATAGAGAGAGAGAACCACCCCGTCAGCCNNTCCTTCGTAAGGAGGGGAGCCGGCGTTTTCACTCAAAAAACTCTGGAAATTTCTGCTATGAATAAGCTATCCTATTAATCAGAGTCATTTTGCCCCCACCGCATGCCTCGATTCGACTTCCTTATGCAAAAAGTAAAGCGTCAAAATCGCGACTTGCGGCCGGCACTTGTGTTTCTTACGGGCGAACTTATCGCCGTGCCTATTCCGCTTGAACGCGAAGAGGTCATGCTCGGCCGCGAATTGGGTGCGGATGTTCGCATAAACGATTCAAAGGTTTCGCGAAGCCACGCGAAGATCTGCACGAGGGTCAACTCCCAGACCCAGGAGGCCGAATATATCCTTACTGACATCGGGTCGAGAAACGGCACGTTGCTCAACGGAGAGCGGATAACAGAAGAAACGCTTCAGAATGGCGACAAGATCACGATCGGCGACCAGACCCTGCGGTTCGACCTGCTTGACGCGATCGACCGTGAGTACCAGCTCCAGATACATCGTCTTATTTCACACGACGATCTGACCGGATTGCTGTCGAGCCGTTCGTTCTTTTCTGAATTGAGGCGCGAATTGGAGCGGGCGAAGATCGAGAACCGGCGTTTTTGCGTTTTAATGATGGATGTCGATCATTTTAAGCTCGTCAACGACACTTACGGGCATCTAACCGGAAGCAAGACGCTTGAGGAGATCGGTAGTTGTATCATCCGCTGCCTGCGAACCGGCGACGCGGCCGCCAGATTCGGCGGCGAGGAGTTTGCGGCCTTTTTGCTCGAAGCAGAGATCGGCCAGGCTCTTGTCGCGGCGGAAAGAATACGCAAAGAGATCGAGCTCCGCGCTTTCAGCGTAATGCGGCACGGCGAGCCGTCCGAACAACATCATGTCACGATAAGCATAGGCGTTGCTTCATTTCCGGACGATTCCAGCGACCCGATCCAGCTTGTCGAAATGGCGGATTNNACGTACCGCGACCTGAGCAGCGAAGACCTTCAAACGCAGCTCCGGCCGCGTCCCGAGGACGTTCAGTAACTTTTGCAACTTTTGTTCGGGGCCGTTCGTGAAAGACATTGAAAATTATTTCTGTTAAAATTCTGGTTTGCCGGAGTTTTCCGCGGAAATACGCCTGACTTGCTTTAATAATCGTGATAACCAAACTTAATCTTTCCAGTAAACCATTCCGCAACCGGACAACGCCGTACCTGTTGTCGCTTTTGCTGCTTGCCCTCGCCGTCTCCGGCGCGGTCGTAAGCTTTGCGCGTTTGCAAGAAAATTCAAAGGTCAGTGAGATAACAGCCGGCCAGCTTAAAGATATGGAAGCCGAGGTCAACCGGCTAAAAGGCGAAGGTGCCAAAATTCAGCAGCAATTGACGCCGGAACAGCGTGATCTGCTTGTTGCCTCGCATAAGCTGGTGGCTAACAAATCGTTCGGCTGGTCAAGGCTGTTTGCCGATCTCGAATCGATATTGCCGGGAAGCGTCAGCGCTTCGCGGATAGCGGTCGAAAATGTATATAAGGACGGCGACCGAGTAAAAGCCGAGCTGGAATTCGGCGTTTTGAGCCGCGATTACGCGGCTGTTATGTCGATGATCGAGAGCATGAATAACTCAGGCCTCTTTCAGGCCGAACTTCGCGGCCAGGACCTGCAGAAAAATGAGCGGATGACGTACACCGAATATACGCTCCGGCTTATCTATACGCCCGCGTATGGATACTCGAACGCCCCGTCCGCTGATGTTGCCCAATCCGATCAAGGAGGCAACCAGTAATGACCGATAAAGATCTTGAAAAAACGATCAATCAAAATGATCCGCCCGATACGGAGCCGCAAATACTTTTGAATGACCTTGGGCAGGCCGTCGACCCGACCGTGGTCGTTGACGAAGCCGACCGGACGGTCCTCCTTACCGAAAACGAAACGATCGTCATCGAAAAAGAGCGGCGGATCGATATGGCGCCGAAAAACCGTCCGCGAAAAGTTTACGGCGGAATGTGGGGGCCGGCTGAGTTAGCAACCGCCGGAGCTGCCGTGCTGGCGATCATTGCCTCAATTCTGCTCTATGTTTTCATTGTCGTTCCCTCGAACCGTGAAGTAGAAAATAATCGGGTGA
The DNA here is from genome assembly GCA_002483395.1 of Chloracidobacterium sp. UBA7659. Taxonomy (GTDB): domain Bacteria; phylum Acidobacteriota; class Blastocatellia; order Pyrinomonadales; family Pyrinomonadaceae; genus OLB17. Next base: position 5,413 of record DLHV01000215.1, read on the forward strand.
AGCTTGCCAGCCTTGAAAACGAAATGATCTCGGCGCGGCAAAAATACGGCAACCTTTCAAGCACCGAAACCGAAGTCGCAAAGCTGCTGTCGAGCGTCAACGACTTTGAATCCAACTACCTTCCGGTCGCGGCAAACGGCAGAACAGCACTCTATCAGAGAATTAACGGGCTTATCGCCGGTTATGGCCTCGTCAATACGACCGGGCCGGATTATGCTCCGCTGGAGATCGCCGATCAGAACCAAGGCGATAANNAATCTAAGTTTCAGAGCCTCTTTCCAGGTGTCTATGTGACAACGACACTCGAAGGCCCGTACCAAAACCTGCGGCGCTTTATCCGGGAGATCGAGACCGGTAACGAGTTTGTCGTAATCAGCGCGGTTGAGCTTGAGCCGTCCGACACTGAACAAAAAGGCGATCAAAAATCCAATCCGACACAGGCGGGCACGTCCGGAGGTAATTTCCCGGCCGATTCGGCCCGGGGCGGTTCGACGGGCGCCAATACGTCGGTTTCGGTGCAGCCCGCCGCTCAATCCGGTTTGCCTAACAGATCAGGCGGACGAACGCATGGCTCGACAGTAAGGCTGCGTTTGGAAATGGCTGCTTATTTTCGCCGGCCGAATGCCGTACCGGCAGCAACGGAGGCCGTTCCGCGGTAATTTTTGAGTAATGAAATTATTTGAAGGAAAATCGAAGACCGAGCGAAATAAGATCATCGCGGCAATGGTGCTCGGACTGATGTGCCTGGTCGTTTTCTATTTCGCCTTTGGCAGAGGTTTATTCGGAGGCAGCACGACGACCGCCAGCGTCAAGCCCTCGCCGTCGCCAAAAGCGGCTGCGTCGCCCGGCTCCAATAATAATCAGGATCTTAAGATTCCGAGCAAGACAGAGCAGGACTTTACTTATCAAACGCAACCGATCGTGTACCGGCCTGAAATTTTCGGTGCGCCTGACCCGGGCAGGAACATTTTTGCGTTTTATGAGCCGCCGCTGCCGACACCGTACAGTCCGACACCTTTTGTTGCGCCGAAGCCGCCGACCCCGACGCCACTGCCACCGGTACAGATCGCTTTCATAAATCCGCAGAGTATTTATGCGGGCTCGAAAGGATTCCGTCTCGAGATAGCCGGCGATCACTTCACCCCGGAAATGGGGATCTATTTTGACCAGCAGTTGATGCCGACATCGTTTGGCAGCGCCCAGCGAATGACGACTGACATCCCGGGAGTTCTTATCACTGGTGAAGGGTCGAAGCAGGTCATAGTGCAGACGCCTGACGGCAAGCTGTATTCTAATCAAGTGTTGCTCGAGGTGCAGCCGCCGCCCAAGCCCCAGTCACGGTACATCGGCATGATCGCCAGGAAGCGGAGTAATAACGACACCGCCTATTTTCTGGACTCGAGCGCACAAACACCGACAGGCGCGCGTTTGAATGACATTATAGAGGGACGATTTCGGCTGCTGAGCATTTCCGCTCAGGAAACCATTTTAGAGGACATAAATTTAGGATTTCGCCACAAGCTGCCGCTTTTCACGCCGCCGGCTGGAACCGTAACGTCACCGCAGCCCGGAAGGCCCGGATTCCCGACGCGCGAAAGCTACGTCCCGTATAATCCGCCGCCGCCCAGCGGCACGAATTCGAGAATACCGGGAATTCCCGATAATATACCGCGCTACGTGCCGCCGGCATCGAATACGAACCGGCTGCCGGCAAACACCAAAAAAGACGTTGAGGACGATGACGACGACCCAGATAACCCATAAAGTGCGAAGTGCGGAATGCGGAGTGCGGAGTGCCGACGTTTCCGATCCGATCTGTAACCGCGTTTCTTGTCTTTCAGATCCCAAATCCCAAATCCGAAATCGTAAATCGGAACAGGGCATGACGCTGCTCGCTGTTATGGCGTTCATGGCCGTCTTCGCGATAGCCTTATTGGCTGTGGCCCCGTCGGTGCAGCAGGATGTTCAGCGCGAAAAGGAGCTTGAGTCGATCCGCCGCGGCGAAGAGATCGCTGATGCCCTTCGTCAGTACATAATCGCTAATCGAGGAACCAAACTGCCCGATTCTTTGGACGACCTGCTTGAAGGGCTTCCCCAGGGAACAAAAAAGCGGCAGATACTTCGCCCCTCGGCAACCACCGATCCGCTTAGCGCGGATGGGAAATGGCGGCTGATCGCGGCCGAACCGGATGTTATCGCCGCATTTGCGAAGCGGGTCCAGGCGTACAATAACGGGCTCCTGCCGTCGTCGCCGGAACCGACGCAATATTTTGATAAGTACGCGGTCAGCCTGGCAAACGTCCTTAACACCGAAACCGAAGGTGAAGTTGAAGACCCTGACGAAGAATTCAGTGTCGTTACGGACAACACGCCATTCATTGGAGTAGCCAGCCAAAGCCGCGGCAAATCGGTCATTGCATATTACGGTATCGAGAATCATTCTAAATGGATTTTCACGCCGCTTTTCCGCGGAAATGGTGTGAGCATCGGCCGAGGAACAAACGTCAATCGATAATTTTACCGCTCGAATCTTGCCTATCTTTCTGCCAGGATCACATCTCTCCCGCTTCATCCACGCTCATAACCAGGCTTGAACGGAAATTAAGAACGCGAATAACATTTAAGCGCGGAAATTGCCAAAAAGCCGTCCTGTAAATTGTATTCGCGTAATGCTTAGTTGACGTAGTCAAAAACAATATTTGCGAAAGCTTTTACACCGACATCCAAACGGCTGTCATCGATAAAAAAATCGGGCGTGTGGTGCGGGGCGGCGTCTTTGACCGCCTTGCCCTTTGGCATTCCCCCGACCATAAAGTAAAAGGCCGGAGCTTTTTCACCAAAATACGAAAAGTCTTCCGCTCCGGTCACCCATTCCGATTCCAGGACATTTTCCGAACCGGCTGCTTTCTGTAACGAAGGCAGCATTTTCTTTACCAGTTCGGGTGTGTTGTAAGTGACAAGCGTTTTTGTGTCGATCGAAACTTCGGCGGTCGCGCCCATGCTCTCGGCGATGTTCACGGCGGTCCGGAGTATCTTTTCGTGGACGTCTTTCTGCATAGCTGANNCATAGTTAGTTCTTCGGGAATGATATTCTCGCGGACACCGGCGTTGATCTTGCCGATGGTGATAACGACCGGTGCTTTGGGCAGTTCGGACTGTCGCGAGACGATCATCTGCAGACCGATGTAAATCTGTGTGGCGACGGCGATCGGGTCGGTGC
>DLHV01000135.1:0-20866 GCA_002483395.1 Chloracidobacterium sp. UBA7659
AGCATCTCTCTTTAGCGCGATCAGAGCTTGATTGGCTTCGTCCAGGCCGAAAGTCTGGACAGTTGTGGTAACGGGAACCGTCGAGGCTTCGGCAAGAAATTCACGACCGTCTTCGCGGGTGTTGTTCGTGACGCTCCGCACTACACGCTCACCATAGAGTAAGTCGTATTCCAGTTCAGGTATTGGGCTCATATGGATGCCGCCCAGAACTAACGTCGCTCCCTTTTCAAGAGACCTTAGCGCGGCGGGCACAATTTCACCCGCTGGTGCAAAAATAATGGCAGCATCGAGCTTTTGCGGAGGTTCCGCAAACGTATCACCTACCCACACGGCACCTAATTCTTCCGCGAGTGCCTGGTGTTTTTCGCGATCGCGGGTAGCTACATAAACATCTGCACCGCGCGACATTGCAATTTGAATGCAGACATGGCCCGCCGCTCCGAACCCATAGATGCNNGAGCCATTCCAATGTCTCAGGTTCGTTAATCTTAGTGCTCTATACCCGATGATCCCGGCGCACAGCAACGGAGCGGCCTGAATATCGTCAAACCCGTCCGGTATCGGATAAACAAAATCGGCCGGAGCGACGACGTATTCGGCAAACCCGCCGTTTAGCGTCCAGCCGGTAAATTCCGACTTTTCACAAAGATTCTCCCGATCCGACAAACAGAAGCGGCAGTTTCCGCAGGTTGAATGAAGCCAGGCGACGCCGACTCGCTGGCCCTTCGAAAAAGCGACAACCGAGGCACCGATTTCTTCGATCCAGCCAACGACCTGATGGCCCGGGACAACCGGTATAAGTCGCTGTTCCAATTCTCCCTCAACAACGTGGAGATCGGTCCGACAGACGCCGCATGCGGTCACCTTTATCAACAATTCACCCGCTCGCGGTGTTGGCTGCGGTATATCCAACAATCGCAGCGGACGCCTTTCGACGGGTGCCGGCGTTTGTAACACACACGCTTTCATAGACTTTACGTATTCGAAGCGGAAGCGACCAGTTCTGAGATTTACTGGCGATCCAGGTGCGTCCGCTTTAATGCCCGGCGGATCTCGTCGTTTTGCATGAACCAATACCAGACCTTTCCGCTGCGCAGATTTTCCGCGCTTACGAGACTGATGCCAAGATCTATGCCTAGAACGTCCGTGTCGACCCAACCGTTGTGCGGGTTGAACGCGTCGGCAAAACCGTAGCGGCCGTAAATTTTGTCGCCGTATTCTTCCTTCATTTTTTTCAAGGCCGGGAGCGTAATGTCCGGTGTAAACATCAGCGATCCGGCCGCCGCACAAGGGACGACAGTCCCGTCCGTCGTCTCGTATCGCGGCGGAGCTCCCCAGGCTACATAACCTCGCTGGCTGTCGGACGCGGTCATGCCCCACATCGTCGGTGAATACTTTGGAAACTCCTTGCTCAGGACTTTCGCGAAAAATTTCTGCTGTGCACGGGTTGCTTTGACGGAATTGTCGAAAAAATCGACGTGCGGCGGACGCTTTTCGCGTCGATTGCGAAAATCCACCCAGGCGTGTGAAAACTGGTGGATGAATAGCGGCGAAACCGCGGCGATGTAACGGTAACCGCCATATTCCCGCCAATCCCTCTTTAGAGCGTACCATGACTGCGGCGGGATCGGGTGTGTCGGCGNNTCGATCGCCAAAAGGTAGAGCAGCATCTGTTCGCTGTAGTCATTCCAGCGATTTGATATCCAGCCCGACTCGGGCCGCCACCCATGCGAGAGCAGGTATGGATCGCCATTCAGCATCCAGTTGAAATCGACCCGGCGATAGATCTGATCGGCGAGCCGGACGATTTCTTTGTCGTCATTAAAGCAGTTCCTCACCGTCAAAACACCGCCAAGAAGCAAGGCGGTGTCGATCGAAGATATCTCGCTGTTCCAACGGCGTTCGCCGGATTCGTAGTCCATCCAGTGATAGAACCATCCGTTCTTGTGGAACGCTCGGTTTGCAAAAAAATCGAGTGCGTCTCTTGTTCTTTTGACAACTTCAGGCCTGGGCTTCCAGCCGCGATCGGCTGCGATACAGTTGCCGCTTAAAGCGAAACCCGACGCAGCCGAACTGGCGATGTTATAAGAGTGGTTTTCCTTCGGCACTGGCCTTCCGTCTGTCCCGGCCCGGTCAAGAGTCAGTCCGTTCGTGGGGTTGGTGTGATCCCAAAAATACTGAAAGCTGCGTCGCTGCATGTCCTCGAGAAACTCGTCGTCCTGAGGCGATACGGCTGCGGTCGGAACCGGTGCGGCTGGGGCTGGTTCAATCGGTCCGGCATCCTGTGCGACGGCTTTCGGTTTCGCCGGTGAATGGGCAGTCACAACTTCGAAAAAGCTCTGCAAACCGTTGTCGCTGCTCGTTCCGACAAAGACTTGAAACTCGCCCGGCTCGAGCACCGGCTTCAGATCGCGCCCGAGAAATTCAAGGTCTTTTCTCGAAAGCTCAAATTCGACCGTTTGTTTCTCGCCGGCTTTTAGCGTTACGCGTTTGAAACCGCGCAGTTCCTTGACGGGACGTGTCACGCTGGCAGCAACGTCATTGATGTAAAGCTGGACGACCTCATCGCCAATTATTCGGCCTGTGTTCGTCACATCGACGCTCACCTTGACGTTTTCCGTTTGCTTGATCCGTGTCTTGTCCAGCTTTAAGTTGTCGAGCGAAAACGTTGTGTAGCTAAGGCCATAGCCAAACGGATAAAGCGGCGTATTGTCCATGTCAATATACTTCGACGTATATTTTTCGCTTGCGTTGAATGGCCGGCCGGTGTTTTTGTGATTGTAGTAGATAGGAATCTGGCCGACCGATCTGGGAAAGGTGACCGGCAACTTTCCGCCGGGATTTGCGTCGCCGAAAAGCGTATCGACTATTGCGTTTCCGGCTTCGGTGCCGGCGAACCAGGTCTCAAGTATCGCAGGTGAGTTCTCCGCCGGCCAGTTGATAGTCAACGGCCGGCCGTTCATCAAAACGATCACATACGGTTTTCCTGTCGCGTGAATTGCTTTTATCAGATCAAGCTGTTTCCCCGGCAGATCGATATTGCTTCGCGAAGACGCTTCACCGCTCATATCGGCTGATTCGCCTACTACAAGAATCGTAAAATCGGAGTCTTTTGCGGCATCGACCGCTTTTGCAAATCCTGCGTCCGTTTCGCATTTCACATCGCAGCCGGCCTCGTATCGAACACGGGTTTGCGGGTATTTCTGCGACAGTGCCTGAAGAACGGTGACCGGATCGGTTGGCTGGCCATCGCCCGACCAACTGCCGTTCATGTCGGACTTGCTATCGGCGAGAGCACCGATGACGGCTATCTCTTTTGTGGATTTCCTTATAGGCAAAGTCTCATTGTCGTTCTTTAGCAACACGAACGATTTTTCGGCGGCGACCTTTGCAGCATCGCGGTTAGCCCGTTTGAAAACCTCGACCTTTTCGCGGTTTTCGTCGGCGAACGGCTTATCGAATAATCCAAGGCGGAATTTAACTCGAAGTATATTTCGCACGGCATCGTCTATTGTTGCCATCGATACTTTCTTTTCTTTTACCAGCTGTTCGCCAAACTTATTGTAAAATCGGCTGACCATCTCCATGTCTGTGCCGGCGTTTAATGCGTACGCAGCTGCCGATGGCTCATCCTTTGCCAGGCCATGAAACATTAGCTCCATAACGGCGGTGTAATCGCTGACGACGAGGCCGTCGAATTTCCATTCTTTACGGAGAAAGTTTTTTAGGACGAAAGGGTTAGCGGTCGCCGGAACGCCGTCGAGATCGTTGAATGAGGTCATGAAAGAGCCGACACCAGCATCCACAGCCGCCTTGAAAGGCGGAAAATATACTTCGCGCAAAGAGCGCTCGCTCAAGTTGGTCGTGTTGTAGTCGCGCCCGGCTTCGGCGGCACCGTAACCAACCCAATGTTTTGCGGTCGCCATAATCCGATCGGGCCGGCTGTAATCCGTGCCCTGAAAGCCGCGAACGCGAGCGAATGCGATCTGCGAACCAAGGTAAGTGTCCTCGCCCGCTCCCTCGATAATTCGCCCCCATCGCGGATCGCGGGCAATATCAACCATCGGCGCAAATGTCCAATGGACACCGGCGGCACGCGATTCAGCCGCAGCGACCGCAGCACTCTTTTCGATCAATGCGAGATCCCAGCTTGCTGACTCGCCAAGTGGCACCGGGAAGATCGTGCGGTAGCCGTGAATTACGTCGAAGCCGAGAAGAATCGGGATCTTCAAACGCGATTCGAGGGCCGCCCGCTGCAATTCATTGGTCATCCGAGCCCCGCGGACATTCAGCGTAGATCCAAGCAACCCCTTCCAAACCATAGCCAAATGCTCCGGCCGGTATTTGCCGTCAGCTTCACCGTCAAGCTGCTGCAGCTGCCCGAGCTTCTCGGCCAACGTCATTCTTGCCAACAAAACGTCAATCCGACGTTCTATGTTGGCTTCACTTCTTATTTGCGTCCAAACAGGTACCGAGCAAACTGACAGTAAAAGCAAGTGCAAGAGCAAATTTGATATTTTCGAACCCACCGAATATGTCCTCTGTTATACTTAACTTCGAAATGAGACTATTGTTAATTGCGGCATTTTTAGTCGTTTTGTCGGCGATTTCGTTGTGTGCACAATCGCAAAATACCAACGAACTTCTACGCGAATCGGCCGCCCTAATTCAGACGGGAAAACTCACTGATGCCGAGACCATACTACGAAAGGCTGTCACAATTTCTCCGCGAAATTCCGATGCTCACAATTTACTTGGCATAGTTCTCGACCAGCGAGGTCAGAATGTCGACGCCGAAAAGTCATTTCGAACTGCAATACGTCTTAACCCGGCGGCAGTTTCGCCACTGGCCAATCTTGGTGTTCTGCTCGCAAAAAATAAACGCTCGGCGGAAGCCATCCGAACCTTTGAAGCTATTCTACGGCTCAATCCGAATCACCCGCAAACCATTATCAATCTTGGTCTTTTGTATGTCTCCACTCAGAACTACCAAAAAGCCGTCCCGATTCTTAAACGTGCTGTCGAAATTCAACCTGATTCAGCCGACATAAAATTAAACATGGGAATCGCATTGCTTCAAACCAAGAACGCGGACGAAGCCGAAAAAGCCTTGAATAGCGCGATGCTCCTTGTGCCGACAAATCCCGAACCCGTATATTATCTCGGCGTAACTGCCTTCAATCGCGGACAGGACGAAAACGCCGGAGCGTATTTTGAAAAAGCGATCGGTCTCGATCCAAACCACGTTTCGGCAAATTTTATGCTTGGCGAATTGCTTGCAAAATATAAACGTTACGCTGACGCTAAACCGTTTTACGAAAAGGCTTTGCAGCTGGCTCCAACCAAACCGGCACATCACATACGGCTCGGCGGAATGTGCATTTATACGAGCGATTTCAAATCAGCCTTGCCGATTTTTCAAAAAGCCGCCGGACTTTTTCCAAAGATTCCGGAGATTCACTATTACATCGCCGTTGTTGAGCGCGGTTTGGGAAATTCCGATGCGGCGATGATTGCCTTGCAAAGATCTCTTCTACTAAAACCAAGATATTCGGATGCGCTGACTGTTTTAGGTTCGATAAAAATCGACCGCGCCGAATATGCCGAATCCGAACGCCTTTTGCGAAAAGCAATTTTGATTGACAAAAACAGCTTTCTCGCCCATCACGACCTCGGACGGCTTTTCGTCAAAACGCGAAAGTTTGTCGAAGCCCTGCCGATTCTAAAACGAGCGGCGGCACTCGATTCAACCATCGCTGACGTTCATTATCAATTGTTTTTAACCTACACAAATCTTAAGCAGAAAGCAGAAGCCGATCGCGAACTGGCGACTTTTAAAGAACTCAATAAGAAATAAGACTAAAACTCCGGGCGCCTTCGCTTGCTTGAACGCAGAGCGCGAACGAGCAGTTAATATCTTAAAGTTTTGACGGATAAATGCCCTTTACGCCGCTTTTCAGGCGACGTATGCATGCGGGGCGCGTGAGCTCCAGTCTGTTATGCCACAGGGCTTATCCATCGCTAAACCGAATCTAACTTTTGACAGAAAGGAAGAAAGAAAATCTCTTCCTTTCTATCATTTGTCGCGGGTTAGAAGCTAAACCTCGCCTGAAATTCAACGACCCGGCCGGCAAGAAGACCGTCAGGCTCTCCGAAATTAGGACGATTGACAAACGTACCGGAACTGAATGATTGAAAAGGCGCGAGATTTCGGATGTTGAAAATGTTGAAGAAGTTGAAACGAATATCGAATTTTGCGTTTTCACCCAAAACCCCGAGACTCGGCAGTCCAAATTGTTTCTTAACACTCATATCTAAATTGAAATACCGTGGGCCTCGAAACGTATTGCGGCCGATTCCCGGCGGATTTAGTTGAAAAGTCGGCGGATCTCCGAGCACCGTTGTGCTGAAATATTGTGCTCCGCCGCCCGGAAAAATTCCGCCCGGACGCAGGAAATTGCTGTTTGAATTACTGCTCGGTTGTCCGCCCAAATAGAGTCTTGGACGAATCGGTCCGAAAAAGTTACCGTTCGGGCCGCGCAAACCCTGGTCAATTTTTGGTGTCCAAGGAAAACCCGTGTGGTGCGTCATGACGCCGCCGATTTGCCAACCGCCGAGCAATTTGCCAGTCCACGATTTATCGTGCCGGAGGAATGGCAATTCCCACAGCCACGACAAGGTGGTATTGTGCCGAACATCAAAATCCGAAGGCCCGAATTCCGACGCCTGGTCAACCGGAAAAGTCTGGTTGGTGCAGCCGCACGGCGCTTCATAGGAATATGTGTCCAGTGTTTTGCTGAAACGGTAGTTAAGGTCGAATTGAAAACCATTGGCGAAACGGCGTTGAAGCCGCGCGAGCAAGGCGTTGTAGTTTCCATTGACATCGCCAAACGCGTAATAGACTGGGTTAAAAGTCGCATTGGTCGCGGGTTGTGTTAAATGCAACGGCTCAATCCGCACAAAATTTTCGCTTCGGCTTCCTTGATAACCTAACGTTGCCACTAATTTAAGAGGCAATTCGTACTGGCCTTCAAGCGAATAACGATAAACCTGACTCGTTTTCAAGTCGGGATTCGCGCCGTAAATTTCTATTTGGCCGACATTCGGTCCGCCAGTGTTCGGATTCACGCCGCCGCCGAGAACCGGGTTGCGCGGATAACTCGTCGGGCTGCTGCTGCTGCCGAGAGCATAAAGAATCTGTCCGTTGACATACGGCGGGGCCCAATCTTCGTCGCCCGCCGCGCCCGCTCCGCCGCAGCAAATGCCGTATCGCGCTCCGTTTGGCGGATTGGCGCGCGTGTTGGCAAGCAGTGCGTTCGGCAAACGGTCAAAACCGATCCCGAAGCCTCCGCGAATCACTGCTTTATTTTCAAGTCCCCAAAATTTCGGACTCCACGCAAAACCGATTTGCGGTCCGAAATTGTTGTAATCAGAATTAGTCAGCTTTTTAGACGTAACGATTGTGGCATTCGCCAAGCCGTTTGAACCAAACACCAGATTGCCCAAAGCATCCGCGTTAATCGGCCGAAAATAGCTCCAACGCAAACCTAAATTGAGCGTCACATTAGGGCGAACTTTCCAGTCGTCCTGCGCGAAGAATGCTAACTCCCCGCTTTTGAAACCCGCTCCGTTTGCTTGGGGTTGTCCGTTGAAATCGGCATTGATGGCTTCAAAAATCGGTGTATCGTTGGCAAAATTCCACGGTCGGACAAACGAGAATAATGGTCGCGCTCCGCCCGTTCCGGTGTTGTCGTTCAAATCATGCCGATATTCGCCGCCGAATTTAAAACTCTGGTTGCCGCTAATCCAGGTTAAAGTATCGCGAAAATCAAGCTGCGTTTCGCTAATCACTCCAGGCGTGTTTTCGCTTCTCGGTGCACCGAAGCGAAGACGGTCGCCGTTGGGCAAAAAGCCTTCGATTTCGATACGCGGAATACCGAAATTCGTGTCCGGGTTTGAATTAACTTCGTCAAAACCCCATTTTGTAATGTTAAATCGGGCTTCATTCAGCATCGTCGCCGAAATATTTCGCTGATAAACAAACGCAGTTCCCCAATTCAAACGCTCAGAAGCTATGTCGTTCATCGGGCGGGTTTGACCGGAACTATCGGGCGTTAAAAGATTGACAGGTGCCCAAATCCCCGAAAAGAACAATTTGTCATTTTCCGTTATTTGATAATCAATCCGCGTCGTATATTGATTTCCACTGACACTTGTTGGATTATTGAGTAAGACGTATTGCAAATCGGGAACCCCATCCAAACCGCCGCCAAGCGGCATGTTAAAAGGAACATACTGATTAGTGGGACGTGTCGGGAAAGAAATAGGCGAGCCGAGATCAAAACCGCCCGTGACGTTGGCACAAGTTACAGGAAAACTGAAATTGCTACAAGTGGCTGGGATAACCGCCGCGACCCGCGGTTCAATACCCGCGGTACCGAGAATTCGCGCCGCAATGCTATTCGGACGCGCACTACGAATCAATTGCCGTAGCTGCGAGGTTTCAACAAACGCCTGATACAAATTGTTTGTACTGTTCCGCAATCCTTCATATCCAAAAAAGAAAAACAGGTTATTTCTAATTATCGGACCACCGAAACTGCCGCCGAAAGTTTTATCGCGCGTATTGACCGTTTGCGACTCTATTGTGGATCCACGAAGACCTGAAATTCCACCATTAAACGCATTCCATCCCGGATCATTGTATTTGAAAAACGCGCTGCCATGAAACTGATTTGTCCCATGTTTGGTAATGACTTTTACCTGTGCGCCGCTGTTGCGTCCGTCTTCCGCCGAATAAGTGGTGGAAGTTACCTGAACTTCTTCAATGGCTTCCTGACTCGGCGTGATAACCGCCGCCCCGCCCCATGTCTGGCTATTGACGCTTACGCCGTCAACCTGAAAATTATTTGACGAAAGACGCTGACCGTTGGCGGAAATCTGCACCTGATTTTCGGTCGCGAAAATTCCCAGATTCGAGCCACCCGGACCGCTAGTGTTCGGCAAATTCGATGAACCGCCACTTGCGCTTCGAGCTCCAGCCCCAAAAACACCCGGCGAAAGCCGCGCCAATTCATACGGGTCGCGTCCAACCTGCGGAAGCTCCAAAATTTCTTTATTGGTAATTGTTCTTCTGACATTCGCGTCTTCCGCCTGCAATCCAACGTCCTCCGCCTGAACTGTAACGGTTTCGCTTATCACTCCCGCTTCCAAAGTTATATCTTGTCCTTTTATCGATTCCGCGTCGACCTTTACATCGGCAACGNNTTCTTAAAATCCTGTTTCTCGACCGCGACTGAATAAAGCCCCGGAGCCAGACCGGAAAACCTGTAAAAACCTCCGTCGCTGGTTTGAGTCTGCTGCGATTGATTCGTTTCTTTGTTTGTGAGTGTAACGGTCGCTCCCGACACCAAACCTCCGCCGTTGTCGGTGACGACGCCCTGTATGCCTGCCCTAAATTGAGCGTTGACGACCAGTGCCGATACCATCATCAACGCAATACATATACCAAGNNAAATCGATAAGTTACGCGACGCATATGAAAGACCTCCGAGTTGTTTTTTATGGATCCCGATGGAGCAGGCCGGCGTTCCGAACGAAAGACAAAAGCCTTTAAATCCTCCGAGTATAGTCCGCTAACCGCTTAGTAAATCGTTTTAGTGCTTCCGTTTTATAGCGCGTTACAAATACGTTGTCAAGCGGTTTTAGTGAAAAATGGGGTTTTATGAAATTCTCTTTTTACTTTTTATTGGTACGACCAATCTGCGGCTTAGCATATGTTTTAAAGCACGGTGGTTTTTTGATTGATCGCGGTGAAAATTTAGCAGGTTGTCTTTGTCGGGCGTGGACAGGTTGTTAGAGTTCGATTACTTTCAAATATCGGGTACCCAAAACGTCCGACCGCCGTTGNNGTTGGTAACGCGTTTTAGCCCGAGCCCGCCGAGCTTGTCTTCGGTGACCCCAAGAAAGGTAAAGTGAGGCAGGTCGGATGCGACTGTTTGAAACCAGCCGTGTTTAGCAAGGATCGCGCGCACCTTCTCGTTTTCGTTCTCTTTAACGTCAAACGCCAGCATCGACAAGTGCTGAGAAGTGCCGGGAGGTGCCACGGAATAGATGATCGATTTCGAAAGGTCTTTCGCAAACCAGATGCCTTTTGCTTCTAGTTTGAAAACCTCCGGGACCTGTTCGTATGGCGAAAGAGATTTGATCCTGTCAGCTTCCGATTGCGTGATTTTCCCAAGGCCGACCCAGTGCTTCAGCGCAGGGTCGACGCGGCTTGCCCAGAGGACGATTGTTTCGTCGTATGTGCGTTTGGCCGAATCCTCGTCACGCGGGTTGATCGACAAATTCTGTGATTTTGCTTCGTCGATCGCTTCCTTTAGCGCTTTCATTGCCGGGGCCTGAAGGTCGAATTGATGGCCGCCGATCGTCTCGGACGCTTTCGAAAGCGTGGCTTGAAATGCGGCGACCTCTGCAGAGTCCTTGAAAACGACGGTTTTCGGCGGAGTTGCGCCGCCTTTCGCGACAAAAACCGCGCCGTATTCTTTAAAAAGCGTTCTTCCCGCTTCATCGGTGGGTTCCGAAAAATCAGCCGGAACATTTGCCATGAATCCGGTTTTCCTGGATGTGGTTGTCATTTGATTGCCTGAATCCGAATTAGTGGTGTTCGTCCGGGAATTCGACACTTTCGAATCCGACGGACTGCTTCGAGATTCGTTCGTGCTCCGGTCGGCGGGTTTCGATGTCGAATCCCAACAAGACGATGCGATCAAGGCCAAGGTCAACGAAACGAACGCGAGTTTTCCGGATCGCATGCTGCTTTTTCCCCTTTTGTTAGTAACCTATAAACGGCGTGAATACCCAACCGCGTTTACCGCTCTCAGTCTGTATCAAGGCCCAGTTCGCCGTGGTTCCGTTCCAATTATCGTAATTTGCCGAATACTGGATCACAAATACTTTTTGTCCGCGATTCAGACGCCCGGTTTGCCGGGCATTGAGCGACGGGCTTTTTCGCACAAGCACATCGGTCGCATTGCAAAACGCAACCCGGGCGCCGACCGGAAGTGAAATTACCGGCTTCTGAACCGGAACACTTATCGGTACGGTTCCGCCCGGTTGGCTGTTCGTATTCGACCCGGTTTCAACCGACTTTAACGATAGTTTTACGATCCGAGCGAGATCCGGGTTCGGGGCACGACTGGAGTTCCTTACCTGAAACGCCCATAACCTGTGTTTCCCTTCGTCCAACATTCCGTCGAAAAGAACGAACGCGAATTTTCCGGGCGGCAATCCCGACGGAAATCGAAGCCGTTTTATCGCCGGCTTACCCTCAACCAAAGATGCTTGAAAGTCGATCTCCTTTACCGTTCCGTCGGATTTGATCGAATCAAGCATAACCGCACGCAGATTGCTCANNGCTCAGCGGCACGTCCGTGCTTTCAGCATAAAGCAGAAGCTCGGGCATTTCTTCAACGTCGGGAAGCGTTTCGTCCTTTAGAAGATTATCAGCACCGGTCAAAGCATTTGTGATGTCGAGACGACGGATCTCGACGAGTTGGTTTCTCTCTTTATTCGCGGCAAAAAGCCCCAGATGGTCGGGCAACAATTCGGCCTGAGCGATTGGCCGATATATCAGCAAAACAGCGGCGAGCCCGGCACCGGCGAGAAGAACAACACAAACACCGAGAAAGATCGGCCACATTCGACGGCTGCGGCGAGTATCATTCGTAAAGCCCGTTTCGGGCGATTCCGGAGACCGCGATGTCGCCGGGTGTTTTACTAGCGTCTCAATTTCGGCCTCCTGCGACCGGATCGAACCGGGTTGCTGGCGGACTTGCGGCGGATAAGTTTCCGTCGGTGGCGGGGCCGAACTTATGGTTTGGGGCCCGTTGAACGAAATGCCGCAATTCACACAGAAGACGTACTCATCATCATTCACGGTGCTGCACTTCGGACATTTCATGGCGAAACGTATGCCGTACTACTTGAGATCCGGCACCCAAAACTTGTAATTTCCTTTAACAATATTCTTTAATCCGCGACTTGGCAACTCTTTTTCCGTCAATCCAAGAAAAGTGAAATGCGGCGGATCGTTGGCGACGGTTTGATACCAGCCGTGCTTGTTCATGATCGCGCGGATGTTTCGATTTGCGTATTGAACCACGTCGAATGCCAGCATAGAAAGGTGCTGAGATGTGCCCGGCGGTGCCGTCGACGAAAATATCGAGCCTTTGATATTAGTGCCAAAATTAAGACCGGTACTTTCCCAGTCCATAACTTTTCGGATCTGAACTAACACGGCATCATTTCGGGCTGTTTGTGCCTCTTCGGGTGAAATTTTACCGCGCCTGACCCAGTGATCGAGTGCCCTTAAATATCGCGAATTCCAAATACGAATTGTATCAGAATAGGAACGCTTTCCAGCGATCGAGCCGTCAAGAGGTGTGATACGCAATCCGATCCTTCGAGCCTCCGCTTGGGCGTTTAAAAGTGCCGTCATAGCCTCGTCTTGCAGTTCGATGGTGACGCCGCTCATTATTTCGCTACTTGAGCGTGACGAACTTTGGAATTCGGTCACCTGCTTTTCATTTTCAAATATGCAGTGGCTCGGCACGCGAACCGCATCGGCGGCGACAAAGATCGAGCCATATTCGGACAGCAGGCGCCAAGCTATCGATTCATCGGCAATTGAGCAAATACACGTCGGGTGTTTGCATGAGGCCGGTTTCCCGAATTTTGTTCGGACCGCTTCTAAAAAGGTGGTTGTTGAGAACGTTGGTTGCGCGGCGGCGAACGGCGCGAGCACGAAAAGTACGGTTGCAAACAGGAGAATTGCCATTACATTTTCTTGCCGTACACGCATTTGCCTTTTCATGGTTGGAAAACCTAAAACCGCCATCGATGTACGTGTCCGAGCAATTTCTTACTTTTCAGACCGGCAAAACTTTTCNNTTGCGGCGATCGAGTCCATATGCCCTTTCAGGTATTCGTCACGTTCGATAAATGGAACATGCTGCCTGATCTCATCATAAATTGCCCGAGTGCCGACGCCAAGTTTCTTGTCAGACCCGATCTGTTTTCGCCTGAAATCGACGCCCTGGGCCGCACAGAACAGCTCGATCGATAATATATCCGCCAGATTTGCGGCCACCCGACGCAATTTGGTCGCGGCGGTCGCTCCCATCGAGACGTGGTCTTCCACATTCGCCGAGCTTGGGATGGTATCGACACTGGCCGGGTGCGAGAGAATCTTGTTCTCGGTGCAGAGTGACGCAGCGGTGTATTGCACGATCATAAAGCCAGAGTTCAAACCACCGTTCTCGGTAAGGAAAGCAGGGAGGACATGTGCATTGGACGCCTCGTCCGTGAGACGCATTATGCGGCGTTCGGAGATGTTTCCGAGTTCGGTGAGGGCAATGGTCAGATAATCGAAGGCTAGAGCGAGCGGTTCGCCGTGAAAATTTCCACCCGAAATGATGTCGATCTTGTCAGAACCCCCTGCGTTAGCGGGGGGCCAGTTCGCTGCATCCGCGTCGGCATTCTGACCGCCCACTGACGCAGGCGGTTCCGACAGGAAGATAAGCGGATTGTCGGTAACTGAGTTCAGCTCCAGTTTCAACAGCCATTCGGCATACGCAACCGCGTCGCGGCAGGCTCCATGAACCTGCGGCATGCATCGGAGCGTATAGGCGTCCTGGACATTTACGGGGTCGAAGACACGTACGAATTCACTCTCGCCTAAGATCCGGCGGAGATTAGCAGCACATTCCATCTGACGAGGATGCGGCCGCAATGTGTGAATCCGTTCGTCGAAGGCCAGGACGGTTCCGTTAAGAGCTTCAAGGCTTAAGCTGCCTGCGATATCGGCCAGTTCCGCGAGACGAATCGCTTTGGCAGTTTCCAGCAGCCCGACGGCGGTCATAACGGTTGTGCCGTTGGTCAATGCAAGGCCTTCTTTTGCTGCAAGCGTTATCGGCGACAATCCGGCTTTCTTTAAAGCGTTGGTTCCATTTAGAATTTCTCCGTTAAACTCGGCCTTGCCTTCGCCGATCAAAACACAAGCAAAGTGTGCAAGCGGGGCGAGATCGCCGCTGGCACCAAGACTTCCCTTTTCAGGAATTTCCGGGTGTACGCCGCGATTGAGAAACGCAAAGATCATCTCAAGCGTCTCTAACCGGATGCCCGAATATCCGCGTGCCAGTGTGTTCGCCCGAATCAGCATGATTGCACGTACAGTCGGAATATCGAAAGGTTTTCCGACACCGACGGCATGGCTGACGACAATGTTCCGCTGAAGCTGCTCAACTTCCTCTCGGCTTATGATCTTATCCTTGAATGCGCCAAAACCGGTCGTTATGCCGTAAGCGATCTCACCGCGCTCGAGCAGCGTTTCGACAGCGGCAGCCGATCTGTTCACGCTGTGCTTCGCGTCTTCCGACAGAACAACGCGCGGCTTATTCGGTCGCCCATAGGCAACGGCAATTACCTCTTCAAATGTCAGGCTCTCGCCGTCAAGAACGATTTCCATCAGTCAACTATTGTTACCAGGATCTTTTGAGATAATGTTTTTACGCCAGAAGAAGAGCAGTCAGCCGCTCGAATTCTCTTCTTTTGAACCTCTTGTTCCTTCTTGTTC
This sequence comes from Chloracidobacterium sp. UBA7659, assembly GCA_002483395.1. Lineage (GTDB taxonomy): Bacteria > Acidobacteriota > Blastocatellia > Pyrinomonadales > Pyrinomonadaceae > OLB17. Next base: position 14,636 of record DLHV01000135.1, read on the forward strand.
ATTGTTCAAGTAGTCGGATTTAAATCTTGACCAAGGAACAAAAAGAACAGGAACGGAGCAAGACGAAAAAGACTAACTTCCGTCCGAGATTTCCTTACGTCAACAGAACCTAAATTCTCCCGGATCGATGTTACAACATTCGCCTTTGCTAGTTAATTAGAACACCATTTTTGACAACGTTTTGAGTAATATTTCCGCCAAATTCATACGCGCATTGACGATAATCGGACGTATTTAAGATCAACAAATCAGCCTGTTTCCCAACCTCAATCGATCCGATCCTGTCACCCAAACCAATCGCATAAGCAGCATTTATGGTGACGGCATTCATTGCCTCGGACGGAAGTAATTTTTGGTAGCGGCATGCGATTGCCATTGCCATCGGTTGTGACGGGCACGGAGCCGAGCCGGGGTTGTAGTCGGTCGAAATGGCGACGGCACAGTCGGAATCGATCAGTTTACGGGCGTCTGCAAAATCTGGACTGCCGAAATTGAAATTTACCGTCGGCGTGACGATGCCGATGGTTTCCGAGACGGCCAGTAATGCGATCTCTTCGTCCGATATCGCGTCGAGATGGTCGATGGAAACCGCGCCCAGCTCTATCGCCAGCTTAGATCCGCCCAGGTTGGTAAACTCGTCAACGTGGGCCTTGAGGCCAAACCAAAGAGCTTTTGCCGTCCGCAGTATCCGCTCGGATTGGTCGAGATCAAATGCGTTCTTCTCGCAGAAAACATCGGCGAAAAACGGCGTTTTCTTCGCTGGGAAATGGGTCGTAAGATACCAATCCCATGCCTTGGGAAGCATTTCGCCGCAGATCAGATCGACGTAAGCCTCGGTGTCGTCCCGAAATTCAATTGGAATGGCGTGGGCACCTAGAAACGTCGGGACAAGGTCGACCGGGTGCCCGCGGTCAAGCTCGGCGATGGCCTGCAGCATCTTGGTCTCGGTTTCAGTATCGAGGCCGTAGCCGGTTTTGACTTCGGCGCTCGTCGTCCCGCTGGCGAGCATTTTGTTCAAGCNNCTAGGCTCGCGGCTCGCGTTTGATTCACCGTCGAAACAATTCCGCCGCCGTTCGCCAGAATTTCCAGATAATCGGCACCTTTGATCTTCAACTCAAATTCGTTTAGCCGGTCTCCCGCGAAAACGATGTGCGTATGCGGATCGATAAAACCGGGACAGACGACGCGACCACCTGCGTCAACGATGTTATCCGCACCGAAATCACGAAGAACATCATCGCTTACNNCGGCAACGGCCCCGTCCTCGATAATGCCGACATCCCACATATCGGCGCCGCGTTTCGGCTTACCACCGGAGGCACACGTAACTAGCTGGCTTGCATTGTGAATTATAAGGTCAGCTTGCATTTCGCGTCGTTTTTAATGATGCAATGAGCATTTTTTGAAGTTCCTCACAATCAAAAAGCAAAGATTCCGCCTGTTCGGATGTGATAAAACGGCTGTCGCGCAGCAAACGCAGCCAGAAGTTTGTCTTAAACGCTTCTTTTGTTGCCACGGAAAGGCGTTGCGCGAAATCGATTCTATTCTCGCCCTGCCTGGCTTCTTCCACCAAAACGCCAATCGCGGTTCCAGAGTCAAGCACTTTTTTCGACAATACGAATTCCCTCTTCTCATCATTAAGAAACTGGCTTAGTTTTACAATCCTCAGTGCAAAAGCATATGACTTTTCCTGCAGAATACTGCTACTCATTGTTTAATATTTCTCCTCGGAATAGATTCTAGAGTGAAGATGATAGGTGATAGATCGGAAATCTGTTATCTACTATCTTACATCTGTCATCTATTTCGAAAAAAACCAGCTAAAAATCTTTCTTAACTATCTTCTTGTGGATCTCAGGTGTTGCCATGAGCGACGCGGAGCCGTACCAAAGCGTCATATCGGGTATCAATATTCCGGATTTTACCGCCGGATCTGTCTCGACGATCCTCTGCGCTTCCTCGATAGTCGTAGTGTTAAAAATATAAAGCCCGCGATAGCCCTTGTCGTTTTTGCCAAACGGGCCGGCAACGGTAAGTTTACCTTCTTCGGCCAGCCTGCCTATATTCGCCATATGACCCGCGAAAATGTCGGAGCGTTCCTTACCCTTGTACGCCGCGTCTTTGGGCCCGGTTTTCAGAATTACAAAAACGTAATTCTTCATGCCGTAGTCATCCGCTCCAAGTTTCTTTGCAAGCTCGGCGTCAAAGTTCGTTTTTTTTGGTTTTTCAGCTGTCTGAGCCGCCGAAGTTGCCGCGATCGAGAGAAGAAGGCTGACAAATGCAAAAATGATCTTACTCCGTTTCATAATATTGCCTATTACCTATTTTACTCTTTGGGTTTTGATATCTACGTTTCACGCGTCTCAAAGATCACCGACTTAAACTTGTTGTACAAAAAGGCTACGATGAGCATCAGAACGCCAAGCGAAATAAAGACAGCTGTCTTGGAAATCGTATCGAGATCCGCGATGTCGTAAAGAAAGACTTTTGCTAGTGTAACGCCGAACAATCCGATCGAGCTGATTCGCAGGTATTTCCTGTGGTGGTAGATCCCAAGTCCGACCAGAATCAGAGCGTAAACGCCCCACCAAATGCTCAATCCAAGTTTGAACGAATCGTTAAATCCGAAGAGATTCAACCAATTTATCAACTCGCTGCTGCTAATGATCCACAGCAGTAAATAGAAAACGGCATCAAAACCAGCAGTCAGGTATCTCCGCGAAACACGTTCCTGCAGAAAGTCCGATTTCTTGTAACTATATAGAACGAAAATGCCGAAGGCGACAAACGCAAGCGAAATGTATCTGATCTCAATGTGAAATGGGCCTCGGGCAAAAAACTCGGTGTTTGTCTGCAGCAAATAGCTTTCACGAAGCTCGCCCAATAAATAAAGTCCCGCCGTACAGAATATAACCAGCGTGAAAGCCATTAAAGCAATATTTGCCGCGGAAAGCAGCAGATTTCTGATCTTTTTAAAGTCGAGCAACCCGAGGATCGACAAGAAAAGCAATGTGTAGTTGATCTGCCAGATGATATTAAAGTTAAAAAGGTCTGCGTCGGTATGCCTGATTGTATATCCGTACTGCGTTCTTTCAGGTTCTAATGCGGTTTCCAGAATTTTCGCATGAAAATAATTATCTATTTCCATCCGAAACGTATTGTAAAGAGCAATCAGACCCGCACAAGCGACCGAATAAGCGACCAGCTTGCGCACATCTTCGTCCACAACCGGCTCAAACCGCTCGTCACGATTTATCCAGAAAATCACGGCAAAACCGGCAACGTAAATTAAAGATGTCAGCATTGTGCCATTGAAAAACGGGGCATTTTGAATAGCGAAATCAAAGGCGCGGCGCGATTCGTAAACATTTGCCCAATCGACCAGCAAACTCGCGCTCGCGAGCACCATCAATGGGTATGCGTAATATTCGTAAAGCTGAATCTGCTTTATCCGCCCGAACCAGAAAAGGATTGCCGCTTCGGCGATCCAAACCAGCGTTATCCGGTTTCCATCAAGCTGCACCGGCACAGCGATCGTCGCAAATGTCAGCACCAACGCCGCCATCAGACAGATCATATCGAGCGGGATCGATTTCATTCGGCTGACCGCCACAGCTACCGTAAGATGAATGCCGGCGTTGATCAAAGTAAACACTCCTAAATAATCGTCGTATTGCCATTGCCCATCGACGATTGAGAAGCCGAGCCCAAAGAAAATAAAAGAATTTGCGAGTATCAATGCAACGTTTTCAACCGCGACGTTCTCTTTGGAGATCAGCTTGTAGCCCAAAAACGTCACGTAAAACGTCAGGAAGAAAACGGCAAGAAAGCCAAGCGACAGACCGAAATGTGCGTCCGGCTGATATTTGGACATATACCAGCCGAAATACGTCGCCCACGTAAATATGAAGGATGTATAGAAAAGCGGCTTCCAGTACTTTTTGAGGGAGATAGCCAGAATTCCGGCATTAATTATCACTATGTAAGTAAAAAGAAAGGCGTATCTACCCGAGTCGTCACTAAGCAGGAACGGGATGGCGTATGCTCCGACCAGACCGATATGCGCGATAACCTGGCGGGAATAATTTATAGCAGCGGCCACCGTAAAAACGGTAAAGATCAGCATCAGAGCAAATGCCGAGGTCTGATCAAGAAGAGAGTACAGGCTGTAGGCGAAATACGTAATGAAATACATTATCGCCATTCCACCGCTTAACAGCACGGCGCTGAAATTGAGATATTTCGCCTTAAGCCGAATGGCAATGCCGACTAGGGCAAAGCCTATTACATAACCGAACACGACCCGCATCAGCGGAGTTATCCAGCCTTTGTCTATTGCGTATTTTGCTCCGATGCCGACGCCCAGAATGAGAACAACTATACCTATCTTGCTCAACAGGTTTTCGCCGATAAATTTTTCCAGGTCCGATCTGGCCGACGCCGTCATCGAATCCATCTTGGATGAGAAATAGGATTCGGAGGCTTTTTCGTAACCAAATCCTGTACCTTCGCTCTGCGGCGGTGACTGCTGTTGGGGTTCTTCGTAACTCTCCGCTGGAGGTGTTTCACGTATGGGGGGCCTTGGCCGGGGAGGCTGTTGGACTTGTGCCGTTTGCTTATGTTCGGCCACGCGCAACACGCTCAGCTCGTAGCGGATCTGAGTTACTTCGCGTTGGAAATCGATTTGGGTCCTTATCAGGTTGTCCAATCGAGCTTGCAGTTCGTCAATTCTTTCGTTAATTTCGGACATGGCTCAAATACTCATAGATAAACGAACCCGACGAACGGACAAAACCTATCTGAAAAACGGGTTGAGTTTAACCTAAGATCGTTAGGAATTCAAAGGTTTAGTCGTATCCGATCTGATATGAAAAGAATCGTAAAAGCCCCGACGGGAACAAAATTGCACTGTAAAACTTGGCTGACCGAGGCCGCGTACCGGATGATACAAAACAATCTCGATCCCGATGTCGCATTCGATCCGGATAATCTTATCGTCTACGGCGGCCGCGGCAAAGCGGCGCGGAATTGGGAGAGTTTTGACGCGATCTTGCGTTGTTTGCGTGAGCTAAACGAGGACGAAACATTGCTCATCCAGTCCGGTAAGCCGGTCGGCGTGTTCAAATCTCACACCGACGCGCCGCGTGTTTTGATCGCCAATACGAACATCGTCCCGCATTGGGCGACGCAGGAGCAATTTGATCAATACGAACGCGACGGACTGATGATGTACGGACAGATGACGGCGGGTTCGTGGATTTACATTGGGACGCAAGGAATTTTACAGGGCACGTATGAAACGTTCGGTTCACTTGCGCGTCAACACGGTTGGGGCGACCTTTTGGGGAAATTCGTTTTAACCGCCGGACTTGGCGAAATGGGCGGCGCGCAGGCTCAAGCGATCACCTTTAACGGTGGCGTCGGTATCCTGGTCGATGTCGATCCGTGGCGGATCGAACGGCGGCTTGCTTTGAAACAGGTCGATGTAGCCGCAAAAGACTTAGACGATGCTTTAAGTATTGCCAGCAAAGCTGTTGATAACAAAGAGCCTAAGTCGATCGCACTTTTAGGCAATGCTGCGGAAGTCCATTGGAAATTACTTGAAAAAGGCGTCGTCCCCGATGTCGTCACCGATCAGACCTCGGCTCACGATGTGCTTTACGGCTACATTCCAGTCGGTTACAGCGTCGAAGAGGCCGCTGAGTTTCGCAAGAAAGATCAAGCGGCCTATGAAAAAGCCGTGATGGACTCGATGGCAAAGCACGTTGAAGCAATGCTCGAATATCAAAAACGCGGGGCAATCGTCTTTGATTACGGCAACAATCTTCGGCAGCGTGCCTTCGACAATGGCGTTGAAAATGCCTTTGATTATCCCGGCTTCGTGCCGGCGTATATCCGCCCGCTGTTTTGCGAAGGCAAAGGTCCGTTCCGCTGGGTGGCACTTTCGGGCGAAAAGGAAGACATCTACAAAACCGACCAAGCAATGATGGATTTGTTTCCCGACAACGACCATTTGTGCAAATGGCTGACGATGGCACAAGAACAAGTTGAGTTTCAAGGTTTGCCTGCACGGATTTGCTGGCTCGGTTACGGCGAGCGTGCTAAAGCGGGTTTGAAATTAAATGAAATGGTCGCGAGCGGCGAGTTAAAAGCCCCGATCGTCATCGGCCGCGATCATCTCGACTGCGGCAGCGTCGCCTCGCCAAACCGCGAAACCGAAGCGATGAAAGA
>DLHV01000135.1:20951-40540 GCA_002483395.1 Chloracidobacterium sp. UBA7659
ACATCGTTGCCGACGGAACGCCCGAAGCCGCTCGGAGAATTGAAAGAGTTTTAACCACCGACCCCGGCATGGGCATCATCCGCCACGCCGACGCGGGTTACGATGAGGCTATTGAGTTCGCGAACAAAAATGATGTTAGGATTCCGATGGAGCGATAAGTGATGTCAAGAGCCTGTTTTGTTCACGAAAGCATTATCGGTGATATACCAAAGTCATTTGTAAGAACAAATGTTTGTAAGGACTTGCCAGCGGAGTTTGAGCATGATGGAAACGCATATTGTGTATTGCATTATCCACGCGCCCATAAAGATTCCGATACTGATTTTCTCAATGTAGTCCAAGCCAAATTGAATAAGCTCGAGTTTGATTTCAGTTATACATATATTACAAGTGCCGCTACCTTTTTCGCTAAGACTTTTCCCGGGCCGGTAATTCTTATGAATGCCACCTTTGATTGCCGTGCAACATTCATTAACAACAAATACGAATATCCCATATCGTTTGAGAACGCAAACTTTTTACAGGACGTTGATTTCTCAAGAGCCGTATTTAGTCAAGGAGTGCGGTTTTCCGGAGCCATTTTCAAAGGCAAGGCATTATTTCAACATGTTGTATTCGGAGAAGGAACCGATTTTAGTACCGCAGTTTTTGAATCGTGGGCTGATTTTGATGTTGCAATCTTTCTGGATACGGCAGGATTTGTAAGGTCTCATTTTAAGAGCGAGGCAGTTTTTAGACATGCTGCATTTTTAGGATCGATCCATGATTTTGGCAAAGCTAGATTCGATGGGCTGACTGATTTCATGTCGGCAATATTTTTTGGCGAAATACACTTCCGTAACGCAAAATTTGATTCATGGTGCATATTTTCCTACGTTATTTTCTTGCAGCCCACGTATTTTGATTCAGCTTCTTTTAGTAAAACCACACAATTCTTTTTTACAAACTTTTGCTCGGGAGTAAATTTCGATAACGCATCGTTCCCAGAAACTGCGAAGGTTGAATTTGAGCAAACCCAGCTTTTCGGCATAGCAAGTTTCAACAACACAATCATAAGCGGTTTTGTTACATTTTCAGGAAAGGCAGCCCAAACAGTATTTCTTCCCGAATCTAGACGATCTGATTCTAAATCAAGAATCGAACGAAAACGCGTTGAGGTAAGTGAAGAACTTAAGAAGAGAAATGTTAAGAACGAGATTCCAACTTTCGATGAGGAATATTTTGATGCGGTTCTGGTTTTGCAAAATATCCAGCTAGAAAAACCGGAACGAATGTCCTTCTACCGAGTTAGTCTGCGTCCTGCTTGGTTTATCAATGCAGACGCTCGGAAGATGATATTTACGGATGTTACTTGGCAGAACTGCGTATCAGACCTCCGCAATAAAAACATTGAATCGGAAGTGAGGGACTTTGGGGATCAGGAAAGCGAACCTAGGCGTCTGCTTGAAATAGCTGTCAGCCAATTAGCGGTAAACGCTGAGGAAAACAATCGATATGATGAAGCATCTAGATTTCGGTACATGGCCGCTGAAATCAGACGTATTGAAGATTGCAAGACTCATAACATCTCTCGTATTCTTTCTTGGTTATACAAATGGACGAGCGGTTACGGTGAAAGTTGGAGTTGGGCAGCATTGGTTCTAATCGGGATCTGGTTCGGTTTCGGATTGATTTATTGGCTGTTTGGTGAATTCTATTCCGAAATTCCACAGAACTTTTATCAATCGCTTGGTTACAGTTCGCTGGTAATGCTGCTGCAAAAGCCCGAACCGCGTCCTTTGTCGAACCTGACATTTACTTTATACATTCTCGAAACGATTTTCGCACCGTTGCAAGCGGCGTTGCTGGCTTTGGCGATTCGGCGGAAGTTTATGCGATAGGCAGAAACGCGAGTGTGAACGAGCGTGCCCAACGCCGAAATGTAACACGCTTCCTCACGGTCGCGTTTCCGCCCCGATCGATTCCGACGGGTTTTTTTATAAATTGCCGTCTGCTTCAGCTGACGACAAAAAGATGGGCTGAGAAAGGGCTTTAGCCGAATCTAAATAAGAAGCATAAATCCTCTCGGCTTTAGCTAAAGCGAAAAGGATGGTTTGATATTTTGGTCATAGTTCGGCTAAAGCCCTATTTTTATTCTGTTTCGAGTTCCGTCAGCTAAAGCAGACGGCAATTCAATTTCTTGCAATACTCTAGTAGAAAAGTAGTTAAGCGACCTTGCAGCACATTGAATACCGCAAACCGCTGACAGGTTGGGGCGAACTTTGGATAATCCTGGAAAAGATACTCGCACCGTTGCAAGCGGCATTGTTGGCGTTGGCGATTCGGAGGAAGTTTATGCGATGACATTGAACATTCGACATTAAGCATTCAAGATTCTATGGGCATCGTCGCCGACTGCATGTCCGAAGCCGCCCGCCGCATCGAACGCATACTAACGACCGATCCGGGAACGGGCGTCATTTGACACGTCGATGCAGGTTCTGAGGAAGCGATCGAATTTGCTGAGAAGAATGCTGTGAAGATCCCGATGTGGGATCAGGGCTGCAAGTAGTAGAGCCCGCCAGGTTGGTATGATCGAAACGCAAAGTGATTGAACGAGGCCGCCTTTTCAGACGACCTCACTTGGCCAAACGCATGTTTTTAGCTGATCAACAAACCCTTTCGTTTCCGAGGAAGATGGTGTCATACTGGCTGACGCATCTGAAACCGCACATTCGATAAAAAGCAAGAGCTCTTTCATTTCCCTCATTAACAAGAACGCAAATGGAATGAGCGCGTTTTAGTAGACCGGAGGTCAACTTGCTCAAACATCGTCGTCCTATTCCCGTTCCTCTTACTTCAGGGCTTGTGTATATACCCTCAAGGTAGATCATTTCGGGTGTTTCTGACTGAACATCAGCTTTAAAAACGAGCCGATCGTCCTTTACCACCACCCAAACCCGATCCTTTTCGATGCGCCTGGCACATCTTTTGAGAAATGCCGCGCGGTCCGTTTCGAGCGGGTTGATTCCGCTTTCGGCTTCCGCCATTGCTGCTTGCACAGGTGCGATCAAATCGAGGTCATCCGTTGTAGCGAGCCGCATATTCTCGTTATCACCGCGTATCTCCAACGGCTTCTTCAGTTCAAGAAGTAGCTCTCGGCAGGCAAAACGCATCGGCTGGCCGTAGTCGGCGTAGGAGTTCCAAAACTGCTCCGCCACTTGCTCCTCAGCCATAAACATATGCAGGCGGTCGTGGATCTGAGCGGTCAGCGCCAGTTCTCGGGTAGCACCGCGGGTGCGGGCCTCGACCAGAGTGGCGTGGCCGATCAATGCAACGCCTTCCAGTCTTCCTTCTGAATTGCGGCAGCCGTAAAAAGTGCCGCGATTGAGTTCGCTAACCAATCCGTTGTCGCGGATCATTCCCATCATGATGACCGTATGAATCGGTCGTTCCGAGAGGAATCCAAGTACTTCGTTCTTTTCCGTTTCAGCGAGTTCGCCGACTGTCAGGGTTACGTCCGGTAGTGGAAGATAGGCAGTCTCGTCCACTACGGTGTGCATCATCTGTGGTTGTAACATAATTTTGCTCCTTAATTGCTGACAGCCGACATTGCCGCCGTTTGATCACCATTTAGTGCATCGTGAGATTGAGCCGCTACTCCGGCAGCCATTATGCTGTCACCGATCAACACGCCGTCGCCAATCAATACTCCGTCGCCTATGAGCACGCCGTCTCCGATCAATACTCCATCGCTCAAGAGAACGCCGTCACCGATAAGGACGCCGCAGGCAAGAAACGGAGAACCGTCGCCTATCAGTACGCCATTGCCGGTGAGAATGGTGTCGCCGATAAGTACACCGTCACCGATCAGGACACCGTCACCGATAAGGACGCCGTCACCGATCAGTACGCCGTCGCCGATCAGCACGCCCAGTTGATAAACTCCCTGGTATTGGTTGATCAGATTCGTACCGGTCGCGTACGAGTAGCCTACGATAACCCCTTGTCCCCACGTAATCGTCTGCCCGGCGATCGTGCTGTTTGGAGCCGGAGCGGCCGTTGTCAAAAGCGGAGAGCCAAGCGGTGTCGAAGACGTCAGGTCCTGTCTGACGATTTTTGCAAGACGCACTGCGCCGTCAACATTCAATTCTCCAGTGCCCTGTTCAAGCTGATTGGCACCGTTAATTGTCTGGGCCGTGTACATTAAAAGAGTTCTTACGAGGTTCGGTGTTAAGTTCGGGTTAGCTTGCAGCATCAGAGCAACTGCTCCCGAAACGGCTGGCGTTGCCATTGATGTGCCTGAAAGATACATCTGGTCTCTTGAAGTATCACTGCTGACATTCGCATCCAGCAACGGGTTGTTCGTCACGAGATAATTCTCTACTCCGGGATATGCTTGAGCGTCAATTATCCTGTTGCCCGGCGCAACCAGATCAGGCTTGACCAGGTTATCGAAATGCCTGACGTCGTTCGTATCGGTATAGAAGGACCGGGTCGGGCCGCGCGAGCTGTAGGTAGTAATGACGTCATCCGAACGCGCGTCTGTGCCGTAAGTATTTACCGCTCCGACCGTGATCGCCGACGGTTCGTTGCCGGGCGAATGTATTTGGCCGTAAATTTTGTTGCCGTTTCCGTCTTTGCCTTCGTTTCCGGAAGCCGCAACGACCACTATACCGGCATCGACCAGCCTACGGACTGCCATACAAAGAGGATCGAGCGTGTAGGTGTCAATCGCATTTGTGCCGAGGCTTAAGTTGACGACCTTGATATTGTAGGTTGTGTTCGCCCGGTTAGTGTAGATCCAGTCGAGGGCGGCTAAAATGCCGCTTATCGAACCGGTTCCCGTTCCGTTTAATACCCGCAGGTTGATTATTTTCGCATTTGAGGCAATTCCTTCATATGCACCTCCGGAGACAGAATTATTGCCTGCCGCGATAGATGCAACGTGAGTTCCGTGACCGTATGGATCGTCGGTCCGGTTTTCTCCGGTGAAATCCTGACTGTAGATAACCCTGGTTACATTGGAAGCATCTTTGAAACTAAAATGACCGCTGTCGATACCCGAATCAACAATGACGATTCCGATGCCGGTTCCGTCGAGCGGATTCGTGGGTACGTTCAGGTTGCGAATGCTTTCGGTGCCGGTGGTCGTCGTCATATGCCCGAGCGTTTTAACCGTGTCGTCAATCGCTATGAATTCGACGTCCAGACGACGGCTGATAGAGTCGATATCTCTTTGCTTCACTCTGTAAACCTTGAATGAAAAATTCGTAAAAGCTCTTTTCAGTTGTGCGCCCCTTCCGTTGAGGTCGGTTGTCAAATTGTTCGTCCAACTTGCGGCGGGCTTTACGATCACGTCGATAAAGTCGTTCGGCCGGACCTGTGTCATTTTCCTGGTCAGCTTTTCACTCTTTTTCTGTCTCGGAGCAGCGTTTGTCGGATGGATCGCGGCAAATGTAAACAGTGCAACGACAAAAGCGACTAAGGTGATTCGAAGTGTTCTTATTATGTGTGTGTTCATGTTATTTCACTCTCCTATTTGTTACCGAAACTGCACAAAAAGCCAAGAGAAACGCGGCGTTCCTCGTAATTCCTTCATCATGTTGCGTGCAACAACAACATGATAGCTAAAACGTGGGCACTGGGGGATCCTCTTTCTGTACGAAATCGAGCGATGCTAGCATATTTTCGCATCCGAGGCACGGCGATAGCAGCTGAGGTGGTTTTGTTGCATCTTTAAGTGGAAGGCAGGTCTACTGCAAATTCGCGAAATCAGTTAGAATACGTCAGAATCAGGTTTTCTCATCTCAGCCCTTAGACTATTTTTGAAGGAGTATTATCACAATGCTTAATTTTCGTTTGGTTATCACGACCGTTTTTTTTATCGTTGTTTTTTCAATCACGGCACTTGCTCAGACGGCTCCGGTCAAAATTGTATTGATCAATACTGCCAGCTTTTATGATGAAAAGGCGGGGATAACTAAATTAGTCAATACGGAAAAGCAGCTTAACACTGAGTTTACCGCGCAAATTAAGGCGCTGCAGGATGATAATACCAAGCTTCAAGCGATCGCCACAGAACTGCAAAATATGCAGAAACTACCTGTCGCTCCAACTGCTTATGCTGAGAAACAGGAAGAGGGCGAGCGGCTGCAACGCCAAATTGGCTACAAGAAGACCGATCTTGAAGCCGCCATTAACAAACGTCGCCAGGCTTTGATGGGTCCGATCAGCGACGACATCGGCAAAGCACTCGATGAATTTGCGAAGAAGAACGGTTATGGAGTGATTTTTGACGCCAGCAAATTGGTCGATGCGGGCTCGCTGCTTTTTCTTGCCGAAAGTGCCGATATAACCAAAGATTTTGTTGCCTTTTACAATGCTCGCACCGTGGCGGCCGCACCGCCTAAGTAATATGAGCGATTCAGCCATCAAAGTGAATTGTTTGAACACTTCCCCTAAACGCAGTATTTTTCGGTGATTTGCCGAAAGTGGTAGCCCATCGCGGCGAGCGTGAGGCCATGGGCAAAGTCGCGGGGATGAAACCTCAGCAGCTTGTAGAAATAGCTCCAGAACTGTACACGTGCTCGGTCGCGGACGCCAAGGGTTAATACAATATTGAAAAACGCCCTAAGATCTCCGACCAAATTGGTCTGACGCGGTTCGATCCGGTTTTGATGAAATCGCGAGAGGCAATCGAGTGCTCGACGGTAATATTCGTTAGGGCTGTAAATATTGCGTAGAATAGCTTTATAGCCTTCAACGAGGCTTTCGCGATTCATCTTCGGAATAAAATTCAACGAACAGTCCGTGTTATTGCCGGTGCTGACATCGAGCAATCTCCCCTCCTTTTCGAGCCGCCGCCAAAGCTGCGTATCCGGCAATGCGGCCAACAAACCAACCATCGCGAGCGGAATACCGCTTTCGCGGATAAAATTCACCTGCCGATCAAAAATGTCATCCGGATCGCTGTCAAAGCCAACAATGAATCCGGCCATCACTTCCATGCCATAGCTCTGTATCTTGTGGATAGATTCGAGCAGATCCCGGCGTGTGTTCTGCCCTTTCTGAGCTGCCTTCAGGCTTTCCTCGATGGGGGTTTCGATCCCGAGAAAAACGCGCCGGAACCCAGCATCTTCCATCATTTGAAGCAGTGTGTCGTCTTCAGCCAGATTTATGCTCGCTTCGGTGATGAACGAAAACGGAAATCCGTTCCGGCGCGACCATGCGATCAGATCGGGCAAAAGAAGGCGGACATTTTTCTTATTGCCGATAAAGTTGTCGTCAACGATAAAAACAAGGCCGCGCCAGCCCGCTTTATTAAGCGCGTCCAGTTCGGCGAGCATCTGATCGTTCGATTTGGTGCGAGGAATGCGGCCGTAGATTTCAATAATGTCGCAGAATTCGCAATTAAAAGGGCAGCCGCGTGAATACTGCACATTCATCGCGCTGTAATTTTTCATATCAACCAATCCGAAATCAGGCACCGGCGTATTTAGCAGCGACGGGCGCTCCTCGGCTTTGTAGATCTTGCGGGCGATGCCGAGTTCGAGGTCGTTGAGGAATTCCGGCAGTGTCGTTTCGGCTTCGCCGATAAAAATATGGTCGGCGTCGGGAAGACGCTCGGAACTGGTCGAAACGTATGGCCCGCCCACCACGACCTTTTTGCCCATCGACCGGCAGAGATCAACTACTTGTTCGAGTGACTCGTTCTGCACGATCATCGCACTTACCATCACGATGTCGGCCCATTCGATGTCGTCCGGCCATAGCGTTTCGACGTTCAAATCGACCAGTCTGCGCTCCCAAGCCGCAGGCAGCATCGCGGAAACGGTCAGAAGTCCGAGCGGCGGGAAAGCGGCCTGCTTCCCTTCGAACTTCAGCGCATGCCGAAAACTCCAATAGGTATCGGGGAAAACGGGATATACAAGCAGTACTTTCATAATCCTTTAAGATTAGTACTCTCGGTACCCGTCAGCAAGAGTTTCGGTGAAGTGTTACAAAAGAAATACAATTGTGGTTGTAACCAGGATGATAGTCAGACCAAATTCCTGAGGATCAAAAAGAAAAAAACCACGGGAGAAGGATCCCACGTGGCTTTTGCTTCTATTAAGATCCGAACACTACGGGCGCCGGTATCGACGAACCTTATAGTATTTCCTTGTCTTTGGATTAAGCTTGTACGTGTACAGGGCCGAGCTGCCTGCACCGACACCTGCTCCGATCAAGGCGCCTTTTCCGCCGCCTAATAAACCGCCGATGAGTGCTCCGCCGCCAGTCCCGAGTGCCAGATTTATCCGGTTGCGATGCCGCCTGTAATAGGTCGGTTTGGCCACCCGGACATAGTGATAACGGCCGTCCCGTCCAATCACGCGTTTAACGTATATTTTCTGTGCCTCTGCGTTGGTTGGCAACAACAGCGTCATGCCGAACGCGAACAGCGACATCATTATGAATGCAAATAAATACCTTTTCATTTTAGTGCCTCCATACTTCTTTTTGGGAGATGACAAAGTAAATTGAAGCAATCTGGGTGCCAAGCGTTGCGATTGTTGATCGGGGCAGCTAAAAATACTGAAAACGCATGGTTTATCTACGCTTGGCGCCTCATCACCCCTCTAGAGTCACCAAGCGCCTCTTGACCCGATATGGGATACCAATACGATAAGTGTACGTTTTCAAGACATATTGAATCAGTGTGCGGGGTTGGCGCGATTCCTCGGCGTAATTGAGTATTTCGGTTTTGATCCGCAAAAAATTGACTTCGGGCAATTATTGGAAAATACTTGTGGAAAGACGGCGCGATAGTCCGTAATTTCTTTCCTCTCATGCCGGTCCCGCGACAATATGAGCGACATCTTCAACAACACTTCCCGGCCGAATTCTGACCTTTTTTTCAGCAGAAACGACAAGAATGACCCACGATTGGGTGAGATAGTCGGTCGCGAGGAAAAGGATTACGAGGCATCCGACATCGTTATCCTGGGCTGCCCGCAGGACGAGGGCGTGCGGCGAAACAATGGGCGCGAAGGTGCGGCCCTTGCGCCCGAGGCGATTCGCGAACAGTTTTATAAGCTCACGCCCTTTAACATAAAGCGGAAGATATTCGATCTTGGCAATGTGAAGATCGGTGCGAGCCTTGAAGAAACGCACGACACGCATACGGCCGTCGTTAAGCAGATTCTGACCGACGGCAAGCGGCTGATCGTGCTCGGCGGCGGCAATGATATTTCGTATCCGGACGGCAAGGCAATGGCCGAGGTTTTCGGCGTCGAAAAATGGATCGGTATCAACATCGATTCGCACCTCGACGTGCGGATCGCCGACCGGCGGAACAGCGGCACGCCGTACCGGCAGCTACTGAATGAAGGCCTGCTGCGGCCAAAGTACTTCTTCGAAGTCGGCTTTCAGACACATCTCTGCTCGCCGGTCTATTATAGCTACATCCGCGAACTTGGCGTTCACCGGATCAGCCTTGAGTTACTTCGTTCACGCACCGAGCCGGACCTTGAGTTAAAGGAAGCAATCAAACAGGAATTTATTCGGCACAGCTCGTCGCTGAACACTTTTTTCGGATTCGATCTCGACGTAGTACGCTCAGCCGACGCTCCCGGCACGTCGGCACCGTCACCCCTCGGCATACGGGCAGGCGAGTTTATCCAGTTAGTAAAATACGCCGCGAGCCTGGCAAATACGAGAATGGTCGAATTCAGCGAGGTCAACCCGAAATACGACGCGGATAACCGTACAACAAAGCTCGTTGCGATCGGGATGCATCGTTTCTGCACCGGCGTAGCGTAACGGGCGGAAACGCGAGTGTAAACGAGCGTGCAATTTATGGAACAAGAGATCAAATTCTGCACAACCAGCGACAATGTGCGAATCGCATATTCGTCGGTCGGCGAAGGCCCGCCGTTCGTCAAAGCCGCGAATTGGATGAATCACCTGGAGTACGACTGGCAAAGCCCTGTCTGGAATCATCTGCTCCACGAATTTGCCGACGATCACCAACTCGTTCGATACGACGAACGCGGCACGGGGCTTTCCGACCGCAATGTCGAAGATCTTTCGCTCGACGCCTTCGTTGATGATCTCAGCTCGGTGATAGAAGCGGTCGGCGTTGAACGATTTCCGTTGTTCGGCATTTCTCAAGGCGGCCCGGTGGCGGTCGCATACGCAAACCGTCATCCTGAAAAAGTCTCGCATCTCATCTTGCTCGGCTCGTTTGCAACCGGTTGGAAAAAGGCCAGGCTCGCGCCTGACGATTTGGAAAAGCGGCAAGCTCAAATGACGCTTATCAAACAAGGCTGGAACAGTAAAAATCCTGCGATCCGCCAATTATGGACGACGCTGTGCATTCCGGAAGCCAATCCCGACGAGGCAAAGTCTTTTAATGAATTGCAGCAAGCGTCCGTTTCACCCGACAATGCCGCGCGGATATTCGAGGCGCTCGGCGAGCTTGATGTCCACGAAATTCTGCCGAAACTAAACGTCCCGACGTTGGTTTTTCACGCACGCGGCGATGCGTTGGTGCCGTTTGAAGAAGGCCGTCGTCTGGCGTCGATGATTCCGAACTCGCGGTTTGTAACTCTCGAAAGCAACAATCACCTGCTTTTGCAGCACGAAGCCGCCTGGCACGTTTTCGCATCCGAGGTCCGCAAGTTTCTCGGTCGCGAGAAATCGGTTACTGCCGCCGGTACCGAAACAAGGCTCTTTAAGGTGTGCCCGACCTGTAGCCGAACTTATGCGGACGACACGCTGCTTTATTGTCTCGATGACGGCACAAAATTAACCGGCATTGAGGGTTTCATCGATGAAGAAGCCGGTAAAACGATGATCCTGAATACGTAAATAGTTCTGTTTTAGCCGACTTTCGACAAGGAGCCAAAGGAACTACGCATTGCGGTTGTCACCGAGAAAAGCGGTGATAAGGCAAAGCTATTATTACGCCCGGTGATAGAACTTCAGGAAAGGACAGTACTCAGCCAGAACTTGCACAAGCCAGAGGGTTTCTAGAAGAATCCGTGAATATTCGATGTGAGATGCCGCGAGCCTTTGAATACGAAGATTATCGGATTAGCGAGGTCAGTCCAAAATACGACGCGGATAACCGGACGACCAAGCTTGTTGCGATCGGAATGCATCGGTTTTGTTCAAATGTTATATGATGGCCCGTGGGGAGATCGCCCGCCTGATCTCTGCTACGAAGGTAACTTTTGGGCGGATTCAATTCGACAATGCATGAAAACCGTTCTCATTTGCCATAAGGGCGCAAACCTTTCAAAGGAAGGCATGTCGCGCTGGCTCGCATCGTTTTCCGATTTGGTCGGCATTGTGGTCCTCGAAGAAAATCGAAGCCGCGTTATCAAAAGGATAAAGCGTGAAATCCGGCGCGTCGGTGTATTCAGATTTTTAGACGTATTGGCATTCAGGATTTACTATAGGCTGTGGCTGGCAGCAAAAGACGGCGCATGGGAGCAACAGAAACTGTCCGAACTCTGTCAAACTTACGATGATTTGCCGGAAAATATACCGCTTCTTCATAGCAATAGTCCGAACTCGCGTGAAGCGGAAGAATTCATATCCACGTTGTCCCCCGACATAGTTGTGGCGCGCTGCAAGACACTTTTAAAGCCGAGTGTGTTTTCGATACCGAAGTCAGGTACTCTCGTGATGCATCCCGGTATCTGTCCCGAATATCGCAACGCACACGGGTGCTTTTGGGCGTTAGTTAATCGCGATCTGGACAAGGTAGGTATGACGCTGCTTCGAATAGATTCAGGAGTTGATACCGGCCCGATCTACGGACACTTCACTTACGAATTTGATGAATTGAAAGAATCGCACATCGTTATTCAGAATCGCGTGGTCTTCGACAATCTTGATGGACTGAAGATGAAAATCATTGAAATACACAGCGGATCAGCGAATATAATACCGGTCGGCGAACGCTCATCCGCGATGTGGGGCCAGCCTTGGCTGACTAAATACGTAAAATGGAAACAATCCGCGCGGCGGAAACAAAAATGAAAGTTATTACACTGCTTTATCACGATGCGTTCGCCGACGACGACCGAGACTCCAGCGGTTTTCCGGGAGGCGGACCAGGCAGGTACAAGATAGCGATTAGTGAAATGCGTCGCCATTTCGAAGCAATAAAACAATGTCGCGAAAAGAAACCGGCCACAATACATGAAATCNNTATTAACTTTCGACGACGGTGGCGTGAGCTCCGCCACTCAAATCGCTCCACTGCTCGAAGAATTTGGTTGGCGTGGACATTTTTTCGTAACTGCCGGTCAAATAGATTCCAAAGGCTTTGTTTCATCCACTCAAATTCGGGACCTCTCAAAAAAAGGCCATCTTATCGGGAGTCATTCCTGGTCACATCCGTCCAGAATGTCAAAATGTTCGGAGAATAAACTTGCGTTTGAATGGAGCAAAAGTGTAAAGCGGTTGTCGCAAATCCTCGATCAACCGATCGAGATGGCCTCGGTACCGGGCGGTTTTTTCTCCCCCGCAGTTGCTCACACGGCAGCAGATGCCGGCATAAAGGCCCTTTTTACATCGGAGCCTACCAAGCGTGGGTATTATTTAGACGAATGTTTGGTACTGGGACGATACACACTGCTGGACGGCATGCCGCCGGAGGTTTCGGCTTCGCTGGTAGCTAATCGAGTTTCTTTTGAGCAGGCAAGACAGTATGCTTTCTGGAATGCGAAAAAAGCTGTCAAATATATGGCTGGTGAAAAGTATTTGACATTTCGGCGAAAGATTCTGAATAAGAATGCAGAATAACTGGCGAGTCCGATACGTCAAACCTCAGTGACAATCCCCAGCAGTCAAGTGTTATCGCTTCTTGAATGTCAGACCACAAAGAATTCAGCGGTTTCTCTCACAGTAAAATTGACCGGTAATGGAAAGACTTAGGACTGCGCGGAAGCACAAATCCGCAAGGTGACGAAATGTCGAAGTCGATGGGCCATTTGGAGTCAAGCCCCAGGCGGCGAACCGCGAGAGCAAAAAAACTTGAAGCACTCGATCACCGACAAACCGATTCTTCTTAATAACAACAATAATCCGTTTTTTGTTAATACGAATCAGATTTAAGAAATTGTCGGGAAAGGACCTTTGAGTTTTGACCCCATTTCGTCAATTTCTGTCTTGCTCTCCGATATAATAAAGTGCGAATAAACCGTCTCCTAACCTTGACACTCATACCGGCATTTGGCATTCTTTAAGCTCGCTTTTCTCTTGAAATTGCGAGGGTATAGTCTCTTAGCTCAGTTGGTAGAGCATTACCTTGACAAGGTAGGGGTCAGCAGTTCGAGTCTGCTAGAGACTACCATTTGAATCAGTGTTGAGTTGTGAGTGGTGAGTTATGAGTTGAAGAACTTGTTCATCACTCATAGTCCATCACTCACCGTTATTCGATAAGATGCTTACGAAGAACTTTGCTGTTTTCATAACTACTACGACACGCTTCTAATGGCGTGAAGGTAAGATCACGCCTAAAGGCGTAACTCTTACAGGCAAAGTCGCTCTTATCGAATCAAATCTTGGTTAGTAGTAGGAATTGTTGATCGTTGATTTAGTTTGAGCGACTAATTTGCAGAAGCCTGCGCGTAAGCAAGGGCGATACACGCAAGTTGGATGTTACGCCATTACTAACGTGCGGGCTTCTGCATAAAACGATTAACGAATGTATGAGCGAATTAAACGTAAAATACGGTGAAAATCAGCGGTCTATTCCTGCGCCCGCGACGGTTGCAGATGCGCTGAAGGCGTTTGACCGCGACGTTCTGAAAAAGTCGCTAGCGGCGAAAGTTAATGGCGAGGAAGTCGATCTGAATAAAGAGTTGACCGCTACGGACGAATTTCTGTCGATCGAGCCGATCATGGCCGACACACGCGATGGGCTTGAAGTTATTCGCCATTCGACCGCTCACCTGCTGGCCGCCGCCGTACTCGATCTGTTTCCTGGAACGAAGCTCGGCATTGGGCCGGCGTTAATGGAAGACCCGCGTTACGGGTTCTTTTATGATGTCATCGCTCCGCGCAACCTTACCGAGGAAGACCTGCCGGTTATCGAGAAAAAAATGAAGGCGATGGCTAAGCAAAATCTGGTTTATCGCCGCGAAGATATAGAAAAGGCAAATATCCTCGACATTTTCGAGCAGCGTGAAGAACCGCTCAAGCGCGAGTTGATCGACGAAAAGGTCGCGGACACGGCGAGCGTTTATTACATAGATAATTCGCCCTTCATCGATTTTTGTCTCGGGCCGCATGTTCCGCATACCGGCAAGCTGCAGGCGTTCAAGCTCCTCGCGTTGTCCGGAGCATATTGGAAAGGCGATGCCGAGAACCAGCAGATGCAGCGTATCTACGGAACCGCGTTCGCGACCCAAGCCGAACTCGACGCATGGGTAAAACAGCGTGAGGAAGCAGAAAAACGCGATCATCGTCGTTTGGGCAAGGAACTCGATCTGTTTTCGATCTCTGATGATTACGGCCCAGGTTTGATCCTTTGGCATCCGAAGGGCGGCATTGTCCGCATGGAAATGGAGCGGTTGCTTCGCGAAGAGCTTGAACAGCGAAGCTACAGCTTTGTATTCACGCCGCATATCGCGAAACGCAATCTCTGGTTTACAAGCGGCCACGAAGAAAATTATGCCGATTCAATGTACGCGCCGACGAGCATCGAGGATGAGGAATATCGGCTCAAACCGATGAACTGCCCGTTCCATATCGGCATTTACAAATCGTCGCCGCGTTCATACCGCGACCTGCCACAGCGTTATTCGGAAATGGGTACTGTTTATCGCGCCGAGCTTTCCGGTACGCTGCACGGCCTGATGCGGGTCCGCGGTTTTTCGGTCGATGACGCGCATCTATTTATGCGGCCGGACCAAGTCCACGCCGAAGTGGCGGATTGTCTCGATTTTGCGATAAAGGTTTTCGAGACATATGGTTTCGACAAAGTGAAGTTCGAATTATCGGTACGCGGCGGTGCTGAAAATAAAGGTTATTTGGGGGCGGACGAAGAGTGGATCAGCGCGGAAGAGCAGCTTGCCAGTGCTCTTAAAGAACGCGACATCGCTTACGAACGTATCGAGGGCGAGGCGGCGTTTTACGGACCGAAGATCGATATCAAGATCGAAGATGCGATCGGACGCATTTGGCAACTAGGAACGATCCAGCTTGATTTCAACTTGCCGAAGCGGTTCGAGCTCGAATACACCGGCGATGATAATTTGAAACATCAGCCGATCATGATCCATCGCGCGTTATTTGGTTCCATCGAAAGGTTCTTTGGTGTCCTGATCGAGCACTACGCCGGGGCGTTTCCGCTTTGGCTTGCCCCGGTGCAGGTAGCCGTTTTGCCGATCACCGACCGCATCAACGAATATGCGGAGAATGTCGCCGCCGAATTGCGGGCTTCCGGTTTCAGAGTTGAAGCTAATACGAAATCTGATAAAATCGGTGCGAAAATACGTGACGCACAGTTGCAGAAAGTGCCGTATATGTTAGTTTTAGGCGATAAGGAGCTTGAAGAAGGCTCGGTCGCGGTTAGGGAAAGAAAGCAGGGCGACATCGGCGCGATGCCGCTCAACGAATTTGTGGAGATGATCCGGCGGCAGAAATTGCAGCGGAGTCTTTAGTTGGCAGAAACGCGAGTGTGAACGAGCGTGCATCAGGCTCCGGCCCGACAAGCACGCTCCCTAACGGTTGCGTCTCCGCCCGGGAATTAACAAAAGGAGGTTAGTATCGCAAGAAGATTTGGTGGAAATAGAAATCGCCCGCGTTTTCGTGAGCCGCTCCATCGCACGAACGAACGGATAAGAGTCCCATCGGTGCGGGTAGTAACAGAGGACGGCGAGACTTTTGGAGTAATGGACACACGCGATGCGGTCGCGAAAGCACGCGAAATGGGGCTGGATCTGGTCGAGATCGCTCCGACGGCAAAACCGCCGGTCTGTAAGATCATCGACTACGGAAAGTTTCTCTACGAGCAAAAGAAAAAGGCCCATGAAGCGAAGAAAAAACAGGTCACTGTGCAGGTCAAAGAGATCAAATTCCGGCCGGGCACGGACGATCACGATTACGACTATCGTATGGAACATGCCCGGCAATGGCTGGGCGAAGGCGACAAGGTTCGGGCAGCGATCGCGTTCCGCGGCCGCGAAATGACGCACCGCGAGCTTGGTGCAAAGATATTAAAAAAATTGACTGTCGATCTGGCCGATCTGGCCGATGTCGAGGTTTATCCGAAGATGGAAGGCTATCAGATGTTCACCATCTTTATTCCGAAAAAAGCCAAGCCGGAAGTGAAAAAGACATCTGCACCGGCACCGGCTGAAAAAAAAGCCGAAAAGGTCGAGAAGCCTGGGCCGGTGAAAAAGGAACCGAAAAAAGCCGCGGCTAAAGCCACGGCCGAACCTAAGGCCGAAGACGAGATTTTTTGATAGAACAGCGATGTGCCGAAAGGCATTAACGCAATGATAAGCAGGAGATAATAAAAGAGTTATGCCAAAACTAAAAACACACAAAGGCGCGGCAAAGCGTTTTCGCTCGACGGCGTCGGGCAAATTCAAACGCGGCCATTCGCACGCCCGTCATATTTTGACGAAGAAGACGGCGAAGCGTAAACGCAATCTGGACATCGACGTAATGGTGTCCGAAGGCGACCAGAAACGCGTAGAGAAAATGCTGCCGTACGGAAGAGACTAATTGAGAATTGATAGTTGAAAATTGAGAATTTCTGACAATTTTTCATTGTCCATTATCAATTTTCAATTTCACTACGAAGGAGTGAATTATGCCTAGAGCAAAACGTGGAAATAAGCGTCTTGAGAAACGCAAAAAAATATTGGCCTTAGCCAAAGGCTATCGTGGAACGAAATCAAAACTGTATCGCTCGGCCAAAGAATCGGTCGAACGCGCGCTCAATTTTGCCTATACCGGCCGAAAGCTGAAAAAACGCGATTTTCGTAAATTATGGATCGTCCGAATCAACGCGGCCTGCCGCCTTAACGACATCAAATATTCGCAATTCATCCACGGCCTGAACCTGGCCGAGATCGAATTGGACCGAAAGGTACTCGCGGATCTGGCCGTCAAGCAGCCGGAAGCATTTGCCGCGGTTGTCGGGCAAGCAAAGGATGCGATCGGCAAGCGGGCCCAAGCGGCGTAGGTTTGTGATAAACTTGGGCTTGAGGATTTTATGATAACTATCAAATTCTCCGATCCGGACACAAGGTTAGAGGCTCTTGGTTTTCTTCTCGGTCGATTTTCCGGGCGAGCGCTGAAATCCGGTGAGGTCCTTGTACCCGAAGCCGCCTTGCAAGCCCTCGCTTACGAAGGTTATCAATTTACTGTGCTTGGCAAATCGACCTATGAGCAGCAGATTGCGGCGTTTCGAGATATTGTTACCCCGGCGGTTTAATGACGGACGCGAGGTTCCGCGAAAATCGCTTGGCCTCGCGCTGGATGAAATTGTTGATCGGTTTGGAGCGGCGAGCTTCGAACCGACTGGCATTGAAGGATATTGGCGTCACGAAGGTATCGTGTTTAACGATTCACTATCAAAGATCGTTATCGATGTTGAGGATTCTGATGAAAACCGACAGTGGATGCGGGATTATAAAGCCCGCTGGAAGGAAAGACTCGAACAACTCGAACTCTGGCTAATCAGCTATGAAATAGACGTTGAGTAAAATTTAGCGGGTGTCGGAAACGGCATCCGCTTTTTCAATTCCCAATTCATCCTTCGCTTCCCTAAACTTTTCAATAGCAAAATCCAAATCCTCCTTTGAATGTGCCGCTGAAACCTGCGTTCTGATCCTCGCCTTCCCTTTCGGCACGACCGGAAACGAGAACGGGATGACGTAGACGCCCTTTTTCTAAGAGCACCTCCGCCATTTTCACTGCCGGCTGGGCTTCGCCGAACATTACAGGTACGATCGGGTGTTCGCCCGGGAGGACGTCGAGGCCGATTGCGGCGATCTTCTCGCGAAAGTAGCGGGTGTTTTCCATCAGTTTGTCGCGAAGTTCGGTCGACTGCGTGAGTAGGTCGATCGCGGCGATCGAGGCGGCGACGATCGGCGGGGCGACGGAGTTTGAGAAGAGGTAGGGCCGCGAGCGTTGGCGGAGGAGTTCGATGATCTCCTTTTTGCCGCTGGTGTAACCGCCGCTGGCTCCGCCGAGGGCTTTGCCGAGCGTGCCGGTGATGACGTCGATTCGGTCGATCACGTTGTGATGCTCATGCGTGCCGCGGCCGGTTTTGCCCATGAAGCCTACGGCGTGCGAATCGTCGACCATCACAAGAGCGTCATGCTTTTCGGCCAGGTCGCAGATCTCCGGCAGCTTTGCGATATAGCCGTCCATCGAGAAAACGCCGTCGGTGGCGATCATCTTGAAACGGGCCGACTTTGCCTCTTCAAGTTTCATCTCAAGATCGTCCATATCGCCGTTCTTGTAGCGAAAACGCTGGGCTTTGCTCAGCCGGATGCCGTCGATGACGCTCGCGTGGTTAAGTTCGTCCGAAATAACCGAGTCTTCGTCCGTCAGAATCGTTTCGAAAAGACCGCCGTTTGCATCAAAGCATGAGGTGTAAAGGATCGTGTCTTCGGTGCCGAGGAATTGACTGATCTTTTGCTCAAGCTCCTTATGTATCGCCTGCGTCCCGCAGATAAACCGCACGGACGAAAGCCCGTAACCCCACTCATCCAACGATTTCCTCGCCGCCTCAACAATCGCCGGATGATCGCTCAACCCAAGATAGTTATTAGCGCACATGTTCAGAACTGAATTGCCGCCAACGTCGATCCGGGCGTTCTGCGGGCNNATAATGCGTTCGCATTTGTAAAGCCCGGCGTCGCGGATTTCGTTAATTGTGCTTTGTAGGTGCTGTCTGATTGTACCGTACATTTTTCCTTCCTTCCCCCTCACGGCAGATCCAGCCATTGACGCAGCGAATCTTCCAACAGCTTTGCGTCCGCATCGTCGAGGTTCCCGACCGACGTTCGAACAAGCGTGTCCTTGATCGTGAAGATACCTCGTTTGACTGCACTTTCGACGTTCAGTCCCGCTTTCTTCCACTCGGCGAGCACGAATTCGCCCGCTAACAAATTGTTGGTCTTACTTGTAAGGGCGACGACGAATAAGTCTTGTGACATGTGAGGTGCGTTTACTACTACGGCGGGTCTGACCTTTGAACTTGTCAGGTCGGAAAAAGGATAGCGGACGAGCACTATCTCATTTTTCGAGAAGCTCGGCATAAACGTCGTCCTCCGCATTGGCCCAGATAGTATCCAACGATTCGGAGCTTGCTCCTTGCCAGAAATCGTCTTCGTTCTCGACCAGCAACGTTACCAATGCCCTCGTACCTTCGGGAGCATCGATCTCGCCTACCGGCTCTATCTTACCGTCATGAACCACTGCCCAAATCGTCTCTAACACGGTCCCCCCCCGCTCAAGGTAGTCATAAGCCGAAGCCAAATCAGTCCGGGCTGTTTATAACCTCTTTTCATAAATCGCTCTCGCCTCGCAATGGGATTTCAATCTTCCCGCATCAGCATCTTCAAGCCCTTTTGAGATCGATTCTT
>DLHV01000135.1:40577-42576 GCA_002483395.1 Chloracidobacterium sp. UBA7659
CCACTGACAGCCATTGGATCAATTCCGACTTGCGCTCTTCTACGTTAGTCGTGGCCATAGAAAATACTAGCACATCTGCGCAATACCACCGGCATTTGAAAAGGAGCGTCAAAAAGTATCGTTCTATCGATATTTCCAACTAAGAAACTAAGAAGCGGCACCAAATCCAAAAAGCTGTCCGGCGGCGAATTTTATCGTCTCGATTGTTAGGTCTTTGCCATTGCTTGCCAAGAAAGCCTTTACCTTTGCCCATTTTGTGTCATTTGCAATCGCCTCTATAAAATCGTGACCTTCCCAAGTCATTTTCTTGACGATAACTAGATCAGGAATGTCCATCGGGTGATTTCCACTCTTTGAATAGTGAACGACCGCTTCAATTAAACCCCGTTCGTTCATAAGTCCAAGATGGTAATTGATTGTCTCCTTTTCGACCTTTTCGATCTGCGGCTTTAGGTTCCCCGCCTCAAGTTCAATCAAAAGCTTGCGAACGAGATCCAAGTCTCTTTTCATCTGCTACCCTCAAAAGCCAATATTTCTTCCAGCAGTTGCCCGATTCGCCCTAGTTAATTCTGCGGGGCGAGTTCCAATATGTTCCTAAAGATTGTCACCGCCACATTATGAAGAGCGAATTCGTTACGATCAGCCTGTATCTCGATCGACTTGGCGGTGCGGAACGCCGCGACGGCCTTCGGGCTGAGTGGAATCAAGAGCTTCTCCTCAACATAAATCGGCGATCCGAACAAGATTCCCAGTCCTTTAGATTCCTTCACTTTAGAGTCTGTATCGGTCACGCTCAGATCAAACCGAGTACCGTCAAGAAGTGCGATGACCCCAATCGTGCGGTCAAATTGGCGACCATCGGCAGATGCGCCACTAATGACCAAATGATGTTGTGACTCTGCATTCGGCTGTTTCCCAGCATATCTCAGAACCAGCATGATGCCGGTTCCGAGTTTCAGTTTACCCTTCAGATCATTCACGGTGAAGTTAGGCGAGCGAACAGTAGAGATGTCCTTGAACTTGTCGTATTCAGTGAAATAGGTCTTTTCCTTCGGCAGTTTTAGCATCTTCGTTTCATACGAACTCTGGCCGAACGCTACGGTCGCGAAGAGCGCGATCAAAATGAGATATCTCATAGTTGTAAGCTCCATAAAGGAAATAATCGGACCGATTTATCCTACAGGTTTAAGGTGATACAGCGTTAAGTTGAGGCATGGTGGTCAAGCCAGTCCCTCTGACCATTACTCTCTAGATCTCCTCAAAATTCAAAATAACTTTCCCACAATTCCCCGACCTGATCGCCTCAAATCCCTGCTCGAAATCCTTATACGAATACCGATGCGTGATCACCGGCGAGATATCGACGCCCGTCTCTAATAACACGCTCATCTGGTACCAGG
This sequence comes from Chloracidobacterium sp. UBA7659, assembly GCA_002483395.1. GTDB lineage: Bacteria > Acidobacteriota > Blastocatellia > Pyrinomonadales > Pyrinomonadaceae > OLB17. The sequence continues at coordinate 41,978 of DLHV01000135.1, forward strand.
TTTCGTACATTTGGCGGCCGTAGATGCCTTTGATGTGGAGCATGTTGAAGACGACCTTGTTCCAGTCGATGGCGAATTCCTGGTTGGGGATGCCGAGCAGGGCGATGCGGCCGCCGTGGAACATATTGTCGATCATCTCTTTAAAGGCAGCAGGGACGCCGGACATTTCGAAGCCTACATCGAAGCCTTCCTTCATTCCGAGTTCTTTCTGGACGTCCTTGACCGATTTTTCTTTCACGTTTACGGCGACCGTTACATCGCCCATTTTTTCGGCCAGTTCCAGGCGGAACGGGTTCATATCCGTTATCACAATGTGGCGGGCACCGGCGTGACGAGCAACCGCCGCCGACATGATGCCGATCGGACCGGAGCCGGTGATGAGGACATCTTCGCCGAAAACCTCGAATGCGAGAGCGGTGTGGACGGCGTTGCCGAACGGGTCGAAGATGGCGGCCACTTCGAGGTCGATGTCGGGCCTGTGCTTCCAGATATTTGTGTACGGGATAGAGATGTACTCGGCAAATCCACCGTTGGTGTTCACGCCGATGCCGCGTGTGTTTGCGCAAAGGGCGCGCTGGCCGGCCATGCAGTTGCGGCAG
>DLHV01000135.1:42594-43874 GCA_002483395.1 Chloracidobacterium sp. UBA7659
GAGCCCACTTCGACGATCTCGCCCACGAACTCATGGCCGATCGTCGTCGGTACCTTGATCGTCTTCTGCGCCCATTCATCCCAGTTGTAAATGTGCAGATCGGTGCCGCAGATCCCGCCTTTCTTGACGCGGATCATCACATCGTTTATGCCCATTTCCGGCTCGGGCACATCCTCGATCCAGAGGCCGGGTTCGGCTTTGCTTTTGACAATTGCTTTCATTCGATGAGTAATTTCTTAGTCCCTGAATCGACAATAATATCAGACGTGGCCTTTGCACGCGAACCTCCGATTTACGAGAACCATAATCCGCTGTTAAAATTGCGATTGGGGCTGTATTTTGGATTGCTAAATCGGTTATTCTCTTTATTTATGTCTGAAGCGAAAGAACATGTCGAAGCGGCACGAACCGCCTTCAATCACGACTTCGAACGGTTTGAAGATCTGGATCTAACTGGCAGCGGGCTAGCAGATGCTGAAGCTCACTTGCGCCAGATCGGCGAGTTGCGGATCCGTCATACCGGGAAAAAATCAGCAGTGGCCGAAACTAAAAAGCTTATCGGCAAAGTCCCGGCAGAAGAACGCGGCGAATTCGGCCAGTACGTTCAAATGCTGGAGAAAGAAGTTTGTGAAAAGATCGAAGCCGCAGAAAGCAGGCTGAACGAGTTTATCTCCAAAGCCCGGACCGAAGCCGAACGCCTTGATGTAACCCTTCCCGGTCGTAGGCCTCGCACCGGCCATCTGCATCCGATCACCATATTGCGGCAAAAGATCGAGGACATTTTTGTCTCGATGGGATATTCGATCGAGGACGACCGGGANNTTGGAGAACGCTATTGATAGCCGTGTGACTTCGCTTCGGATCGAGCTTGAAAGTCTTGATGTAACCATACCTGGACGCCGTCCGCGTACCGGCCACCTTCATCCGATCACGATCCTTCGACAAAAGATCGAAGATATCTTTGTCTCGATGGGATATGCGATCGAGGATGACCGCGAGATCGAGACGGATTATTACAATTTCGACGCGCTGAATATTCCCGAAGGCCACCCTGCGCGGCATACGCAGGACACCTTCTACACGACGAGCGGCTTTGCGCTTCGCTCGCAGACTTCGACGGTACAGATTCGCGCGATGGAACGTCGCGGCGTGCCGATCCGCATTATCGCTCCCGGCAAGGTCTTCCGCCGCGACACGCCCGATATGACGCATGTGCCGATGTTCCACCAGATCGAGGGCTTGTGCGTCGATAAAGGTATCACGATGGCTCATTTGAAAGG
>DLHV01000135.1:43888-47422 GCA_002483395.1 Chloracidobacterium sp. UBA7659
CTTCCCGTTCACCGAGCCGAGCGCGGAATTCGATTTCTCGTGTTTCAAATGCCACGGCACCGGCAAATTCGAAGGCGAACGCTGCCGTCCGTGCAAGGGCTCCGGCTGGATCGAACTAGGCGGCTCCGGAATGGTGCATCCGAATGTCCTGAAAGCTGTCGGCGTCGACCCGCAGGTTTATTCAGGCTTCGCGTTCGGCTTCGGCCTCGAACGCATGTGCTCTCTGATGTATTCGCTCGATGATATTCGACTGATGTTCGATAACGATGTGAGGTTTTTGGAGCAGTTTAGGTGAAGTCAAATGCTTAAAGGATTAAGCAATTTATTCTCCTATGAGATTGACGGCACGGTTCGGGTTATGAATCGTGAGTCATATTGGATTGATGTAAACACCGCGAAACCGGGACTGGACATTGATGGCGAGAATTTATTTATCCATTTGATAAGCAATGGTCATGGTCAGAGTGAGCATTTTGAGAAATTTAGACACCAAAGATTATCCAAATTTGTTTTGACTTGTGGACGTGGCACTACACCAGACTCAAGTATCGAATACTCAATCGGATTTTGGAATGGTGACTACTTTTGCGATTTCGATGGCTATCGGATTTATCCCGACCCGACTTATTGGGTATATTTCCCTGCGGTTCCAGTTGAACTCTTAGACATATTTAACGACGACATTCTACATGAATATTAGCTACAACTGGTTAAAAGACCTGATCGCGATTGATCTGTCCGCTGAGGAATTGGCGGAGAAACTGACGCGTGTCGGTTTGGCGGTAGAAGGGATTCATCCGCATGGCGACGATTATGTTTTTGATATCGATCTGACGTCAAACCGGCCGGATTGTTTGTCGCATTTGGGTGTGGCCCGCGAAATCGGTGTCATCACGGGAAACCAGCTTTTCCAGAAGGTTCAGACGCGACCTTTAGAAATAGATGTACCAATCCCGGCGATTCTTGCGCCTGATATAGTAAAGATCGAGGACCAGGACCTTTGTCACAGATTTACCGCGCGGATCATCCGAAACGTAAAGATCGGGCCGTCGCCGGAGTTTTTGGTGCAGCGGCTTGAGGCGATCGGCGAGCGTTCGATCAATAACATCGCTGACATTACGAATTATGTAATGCATGAGCTTGGGCAGCCGATGCACGCGTTCGACCTGGACAAGTTGGCTGAAAAACGGATCGTCGTGCGCCGGGCAAGAGCGGGTGAGACGATCACAACGCTCGACGAGGTTGACCGAAATCTCGATGAAACCATATTGGCTATCTGTGATGCAGAAAAACCAGCCGCAATCGGTGGTGTGATGGGCGGTTTCGATTCGAGCATAACCGAAAGCACGGTTAATGTGTTGCTTGAGGTCGCATTCTTTAAACGTGAGAGTATAAGGCTTACGTCACGAAAGCTCGGTCTCACCTCTGAAGCGAGTTACAGGTTCGAGCGCGGCGTAGATATCGAGAATCTAAAAGCCGCTTCAGATAGAGCCGCGGAGCTGATACAGGAACTTGCGGGCGGCGACCTGGGCGAATTCATCGACGTTTATTCGACCAAGCATAAACGGAACCGGATAGAATCGAAGGATATCTCGGCAGCGGTTATGCGGATTACCGGCCTGGATGTGCCGCAGCACATCTGCCTTAAGATCTTGGAGAACCTAGGCATCACCGCCGATCAGGCAAACACTCCGCACGTTTTCACCTCGCCCTCGTGGCGTCACGACATTTCGATAGAGGAAGACCTTGTCGAGGAAATTGCACGGCACACGGGCTATGAAAACATCTCCGACGAACTGCCGCCTGCGTACGGAGCGGGAGAATACCAGGCATCGGAAGTTCGAAAGAAGCTTCTGCGCCAAACGCTTGTCGATATGGGTTTCGACGAGGCGATATCATACAGTTTTATCGATACCCGATTCGATGGTCAGTATGAACTGATCCCCGGAATTATTGATGAGAGCGCGGCGGACAAATTCGTAACGCTTCAGGATTCTGTTATTGAAGGAGCAGTCCGAATGCGGCCGACACTGTTGCCGGCACTTCTCGATTCAGTTCGTTTGAACCTTAATCATCAACGACGCGACCTTCGTCTTTTCGAGATCGGAAAGGCCTTTGCTGCCGGACAGGGCGAAGATAATTTGCCGGTTGAACGAGAGTTTTTTTCTGTTGTGCTGACCGGCGGCGAGGCCTTGAAAAAGCGTATGATGCCAACGCGACCGCTGGATTTTTATGACGCAAAGGGGGCAGTGGAGGCGGCTCTGGATGCGGTCGGGTTCGAATCGATCGAATTCCGCAATGCCGAGGTCAAACACCTTCGGACAGGCCAGACGGCCGCGATCTATATAGACGGCGGCTGCATTGGCACGCTCGGTCGTCTAAACGAGGAAATTTCGGCGGAATATAAGTTCAAGCAGCCTGTATATTTGGCCGAAATCGATCTCGACGCGGTCTTTTCGCGAAATACTCAGCCTGTCGTTTACCGTCCTCTGCCGAAGTATCCGTCGATCATTCGCGATGTATCGCTTTTGGTTGACCGGGCGACGACATTTGACGATATTCGAGCGGCGGTTATCGATCACGGAGCGGAAATTTGCCGGAACGTAGGGTCNNGCTCATTGACGATAAGACTCGAGTATCGCAGCGATGAGAGAACCCTTGTCGATGAAGAAGTTACGGCCGTTCATGAAGGTATTTTGGAGAGTTTAGGTATAACCTTAGGGGTCGAACAAAGGCCTTGAAAAAATATTAATAACTTACTTGAAGTTTTCCGAGAAAATACCCATAATCGAGACCTAAATATTTAACGACCCCAACTACGGAGACAGCCGAATGAATGGCCTAACGGGGATGGAGAAGTTCTCTCATCTCGAAGATAAGATTTACCTTACAATTGAATTTGCAAAGAAACTTCGCGAAGAAAAAGAAAAGATCGAGCGCGAAGCCGTTTCTTTACGGCGCGATGCGGCGAGTTTAATGGCCGAAAATACGAGGCTCGAAGAAAAGGTTGAGAAGCTGCTTTCCGAGCGTGACGCAATTCAGCTAAAGGTTGAAGCCATGCTCGATGCGATGACTACGATAGATGCCGAGGTTGCCGAAGCAGTCGGGAGGCAGCAGCACGCATGATTAGCAGTAAAGGAAAAGCGGAATCTTCGGAACAATCCATCAGGGTCGAGATTTATAACCAGACCTACAGCATAAGGTCGGACGGAGATAATGATTACATTTTGCATCTGGCTGAATATGTCGATAGCAAGATGCGCGAGATCTCGTCGGGCACGCTAACTGTTGACTCGCTTAAAGTTGCGATCCTCGCCGCGCTTCATATCGCGGACGAATATCATCAAATAAAAAACATGCAGGCCCAGGTTGACACCCAGCTCGGGTCGCGAAGCGCGGAATGCTCTGAGATGCTCGACCGGGTTTTGAAGCATAAAGAGGTTGCACCACAAGAGTTTGAAACCGAGCAGTAATAAAGGCGGAAACACGACCGGCAGGGAGATCCAAATGCGCACACTCCCTACCGGTCGTGTT
>DLHV01000135.1:47498-65771 GCA_002483395.1 Chloracidobacterium sp. UBA7659
AATGCCGTTTTCAGTGCAAACTTCCATGTTGAAGATTTGCCATAGGATCCGGCTATGATGTTTCGAAAGAAGCAGATCGCCGCCCACCTGTTAAAAGCAGGTTCAATTCATGCGTTTGGAACGGCTTATGCGGTTCTCTCTCGCCTTCACCTTCTCTGCCTACTTCATATCTTCCGCAAGTTCACTATCGAGTTCTCTTTGAATTTCCTCGGTCATCCGGGCTTCTTCAAGCGCGATGGGAAGTGTCTGCGAACGGGCGGACAGTTTCTTTAGTGCCAGTTCGGAATCGGCAAGACTGCGGCCCCGGGTTGCGGCGGCTTCGATCATCTGAAGCCGGGCCTCGGCCTCCGAAAGCATCAGCTTTGCTTCCTCATTTATAGAGGCAATCTTTTCGGCATCTCGGTCAATTTGCGACCGGAAATCGTTGGCTCTGTCACTTTTCAGGTTCTTCAGCTTCGATTTTCGCCGCTGCGTTAGGAACAATTCTTTTTTAGACGATTTGACGATCCGCGTTGCCGTCAGGCGTGACGCAAGCGTTTCGCGGTATGCGTCCGCAAGAAGCAAATCCGAACGTCCAATATCTTTCAAAGCACGTTTTTCATTTGATTTTAGCTCGTGTCTGAACCATTCGATCTCCTCCGCCCGAATCCCGTCCGCGGCGATCTTTTCGCGCATTTCCTTTGTCCAGTTCGAATGCCTGTAAGCAAAGATTGCCGAAGCTGTCATGCCGGCAAGAAACCCGATCGCGGTCACGATGACACCTAGCGCGAAAATGGTGACAGCGATGGGCGGGGTAGCTCCAAATATCAGAACGAGCGCCAGGAATAAGGCCGCCGGCACCAGGGTGAGCAGCGGAGGAGCAGTCCACGCAGCAATCCTTAAATTACGCCCTCGGGCAAGTTCCCTGTCCGTAACCTGATATTTGGATAGGTGATCGTCCATTTGTTCTTTTTTACTTTACAAACAGTGCAAACTTTATTCAATCTTAAGGCATCACAAAGTTTAACCCTTCAAATGTAATGTATTATGATTACGAGAGTTTAACGGGCTTGCGTAAGCGTATGACAAAATCGATCCTTTTAACACTGCTGACGATGCTTGTTTCGTTCACTGTTTATAACTCCAAAGGCTTGGCTCAGCCCGATCCGGACAAGCAGAAGCAGCGGGTACGGACGGTTTCGATACCGATCTCGATCTTTACAAAACAAGAGCTAAAGGAAGGCCAGGCCACGGAATATGTGCAGGCGGAAAGGTTGATCGTCAGGGAAGACCGCGACGAGCAAACGATACTATCGATCCGCAGCATTGTCGATGCACCGCTTGCGTTGGCAATACTTGTGCAGGAAGATCTAGCTTCGAATTTTAATTTACAGATCAAAGATATCGCTGATTTTATAAGGCATTTGCCCAAGGGTTCGCGCGTAATGGTCGCCTATGTTCGCGGAGGAAACCTACAGATAAGGCAGAAGTTCACCGACGATCTTGATTTAGCGTCTCGGGCTCTTNNTCTTCGAATCGTCGCTTCCAACTCGTCTGCCGCTCCAAGAAACCCATACGACGGGGTTATCGACGCTCTCAACCGTTTTGACGCTCTTCCGGCCGGGCGGCGGGCGATATTGCTTGTCTCGGACGGCTTAGACGTTTCCCAAGGTATTTCAAGTTCGACGCCGGGACAGAGCATTGACCTGGATCGGGCAATACTTCGGGCACAGCGGCGTTCGGTTGCGGTCTATTNNTCTCCCGCGAGCCTTACGGAAAATGGTAATTCGCTGCTGGTACTGAACGGGCAGGGTTCGCTTCAAAAACTGTCGGATGAGACGGGCGGACGGGCCTTTTTTCAGGGTTCGATAGCACCCATAAGCTTCGATCCGTTCTTTAAAGATCTGAGGATATTACTTAATCGTCAGTTCCTGCTCTCTTATTTGTCGACGCATATGAAAAAGGGCTACCATCGTGTCGAGGTACTGAGCACAAATCCCGAGGTCAGGATCGAGCATCCGAAGGGATATTACTACAGGTAGACTTTCCATACGGGCGGAAACGCGAGTGTNNGAGTGTGAACGAGCGTGCATCCAGCCTGCAAGTAATGAGCTCAGAGAAGTTGCGCCCGTATGCACGCTCCCTAACGGTCGCGTTTCTGCCAGTAACACCTAGTTTAGCTTCGCCCGGCAAACCGGACAAATACTCACATTTTCCTTCATCAGCAACCCGATCCAGAAGAAAATAAAGGTAAACACAAGAAGAAGTGAGAACACGACCCACCCGGCAGTGGAAATACGCCGCTCGATGATTGGGAGGGCTGTGGTTCCGCAGTTCGGGCAGCGGTAATTTTGTGCCATATACTGCGGGCCGCTGTATACAAGAGGTTGGGCGTTTGTAAAGGGGTTTGTACCTTGCCGCGGATCGAACTGTTGAGTAGGATGTGCATGCGGCTTTACCCGCGGCTCACTTTGGGTTTGATACTCGTCCGTCTTCCAGGAGTAAGGCCGTGGCGCTTCGTAATTGTAATCGTTGCGCGGATATGGCTTGGCAGTTGGAAACTTTATACCGCAAAACCGGCAAAATTGGCTCTGCTCGGAATTTCCTTGTCCGCATTTCGGGCATGTGATCATAAGCGTGACGAAACAAACCAGCAAGTTTCACAAAGTACATCTAACGAATCATACCAAATAAAGGTTCTGTTTTCGGCAAGAAACTCTTAGAATTTGATACGTTCGCCTGTGTTTATCGCCTTGTAAACCGACTCGACCAATTCGACCGACTTGAAACCGTCGTCGGCCGTAACGGGCGGCTTTGTACCGTTCAGGATGGCGTCGATAAAAGCTTTGTCTTCCTGAACATAGCCCCATTTTTCTTCCTTTTCGGACATGTGGTACGACAGAGTTTCGAAATTGGCGTCCATTCCACGCGAATCAAAAAGGCGTTCCATTTCCTCGGTCATTATCGTTCTGTGATGACAAAAAACCTCGATGCGTTCGAATGGAAAATGCCAGCTTGCATCGGACGACGACGCGAAAGTGCAGTGGAAACCGTTCTTGAATTTGAAAATGATCGAAAATTCGTCGATCTCAGGATATTCGTGCTGCGAACCGTACGCGACAAGCTCTTCGATTTCCCCAAACTGAAACCTCATCATGTCGAAAAGATGGATCGTCGTTTCGTAAAGAAAGCCGCCGGTTACGTTTACATCGCCCGTCCAGACCGGATTTTTCAATTCTCCGCGGTTCATTTTGATATGGGCGGAATGAGGAGTGTCGCTTTGCAAAAGCTCCTTTAGCTTGGCGTACACTGGTGCATAGCGTCGGTTGTGGCCAACCTGAAAAACGCCTTTTCCGGCATTTGCGGCTGTCCGCAGTTCCGCTGCATCTTCGATTCCGATAGAGAAAGGCTTTTCACAGAATACGTGCTTCCCCGAGGCAATAGCTGAAAGTGCGATATCTTTGTGCGTTTTGTTCGGGGCCGTGACGAGAACCGCATCGCAATTCGCGAGCAATTCTTCACGCGATGAACAAACCTTGCCGCCGATGGTCTTTGCGGTCAGTTCCGCTCGTTCGGGAACGATATCGAACAATGCCGCGATCTCAGTCCGCTCATCGCGCGAATATATCCTTCCGTGAACGTTGCCGATATAGCCCGTTCCGACGATTCCGATTCTAACCTTTTCCATAGAATGTTTTTAACGCAAAGTCGCAAAGGGTTTTAGAATCTTTAACTTTGCGTCCTTGCGCCTTGGCGACTTTGCGTTAAGATGTATTTCCTACCAACTACCGCCCGCGGCGTATTGTCCCAGGCTCAAGACCTGTTCGGTCGCCGCCTTTGCCATTTTGGCAACTTCGAACGGGTCTTGCTCCCAGTATTCGGGGCGAAAGATCTCGATGCTGACCATTCGGTCGTAGCCGATCTTGTCGAAATGCTCCTTTATCTCTGTTATAGGCAGAATTCCGGTGCCGGGATAAAGCCTGTGAGCGTCGGTCAATTGTTCTTTCGGCAGGTCTTCGGCGTCGTTGATGTGAAAAATGAAAAGCTTTTCGGGCCGCATCGAATCGATCGCCTCTAAGGTCGAGTTCCCCGCATAGAAATGAAATGTGTCAATCACGTTGCCGATGCTGTCGCGGCTGACCTTTTCGACGATCTCGTTGCATAAGTCGAGCGTTTGCACGGAGCAATCGGTCTGGCCGAGAAATTCGAACGCAAGCGAAACGCCGTGCGGTTCGGCAATATCGGCAAGCTCGTTCAATACTCGAACCGACTCCTCGATCACTTGTTCCTTCGTTCCATTTTCGGGCATCAGGCCCGGCACAACGACGATGTAAGGGCAGCCGATCTCACTGGCGATCTTCGAAAGCGTCTCGCATTCCGCTTTGACAGCCGCATAGTCGTCAGGTGTGCGGAATGTTACATGCTCAATCGAATTTATCGAATACGGCTCAAGGTTGTGTTCCGCGAAAGCCGCTTTAAGATCGGCCGGCGTATTTGTTTTCAGATACCGGTAAAGCTTGGCCGACCAAATCTCCAAAAGATCGAATCCGGCAGCCGAAGCCGCTTTTATGTCGGTCAAAAGGTCGGCGTGCATCGTTGTGGCGCCGTTCAGAGCAAGTTTCATTTCAGTAACTCCAAAAAGTAAAGATATTAATGAATTCTAACATGATGAGACAACAGGCAGAAACCCAAGCGGTAGCGAGGGTGTTCTTACGAGTTGGGCGAATGCGGAGCGTAGATTTCAAATTTCAAATTCAGAATCTCAAATCCAGGAACACACTCTCTACCGGTCGTGATTCTGTCTTTCTGATACAACGCCACAAATTGCCATTTCGTCAAAGAATCGGGTAAGCTTATTACAGCGCTTCGCTTTTCCTGCATTACCAATATGACAAAGCTTCTGCTTCTTTTTGTCGCAATCGTTATCGTTTTTGTTCCTGTTTTTGCCCAGCAGTCAGATGCCGCTTTACGTCGCGTTCGCGAACAAGACTCGGCTAGCCGCGACACATCCGGCAAGCTGCAAACGCTTACGGCTGCGGAGCATCTTTCGCGGGCCGAAGCATATTCGAGCAATCGTCTGTTCCCGGAGGCGCGCGAGCATTGGTCCAAGGTTTTCGAAAATTACCCGTCAGACACGGGTATTGCGAAGGCATTGTTCGGAACCGCACGCTCGTACATGTGGGAGCGGAAATACACCGAGGCGGTCCGGTGGTTCGATAAGCTGACAAAAGATTATCTGAATACAAAGGACGGACGGGAGGGACTTGCATTTAAAGGTGCGTCGTACGTTCGCATGGGCAGGAACCTTGAGGCGGCGCAGGTTTACGAGCAGTATGTGACCATGTTCCCGCAAGGCGAACGCATCGAATCGGCGCATCTGAACATCATCGACGCATATCGCGAAGCGGGTAAATTCGACGAGGCGAATCGATGGGTTGAACGGACCTTGCAGCAATTTCCCGGAAAACCGTCTGAGGTCAATGCCTTACACGCACGCCTCCGCATGGAAATTAATCATGAAGATTGGAATGCGGCTGTACGCACAGCGGGCCAGCTTCTGAGCGGAAAATCGTTTGCCGGGTCAATGGCTAGCAGCGATGAAGTCAAGTTTCTTCGGGCATTCGCATTCGAAAGATCAGGTAATAAAAGTGAGGCTGCGACTGCCTACGTTTCAATCGGTTCATCGTATTTCGGTGGCCTTGCACGCGAAAGGCGAAGCAAGATGGGCATGCAGGCGATCGCAGATGTCTCGCCGCGAAATTACGCGGAATTTCCTGTACCATTTCGCTCAGAACTTTTGCGCGAATCTCGTAAAAACAAGTTTGATCCGCGTTTTCTGCTTGCGATAATGAAGCAGGAAAGCACTTTCAGGGCAAATGCAAAATCACCCGCGGGCGCAAGAGGCTTGCTGCAGCTCGTTTTTGATACCGCTGTCAAGTACAACAGGAAAGCCGGTTATCCGAACATGCAGCCGGATGATCTCTACAAACCCGCCGTAAGCATTGCCATCGGCAGTGTTTACGTTGCGGAATTAAAGGCTGAATTCGGCGGCCTCTACGAGGCCATCGCGGCCAGCTACAACGGCGGCGAAGACAACACGGCCCGCTGGCTGAAACGCAGCAAGCCTAAAGACCCCGGAATCTTCATTTCGGAGATCGGATTTGCTGAAACCAAGAATTATGTTTTCAAAGTAATGAACAACTACAGAACTTATAGAGAATTGTATTCAGAAGATCTGCACCGCAAATAGAAATATACGGAAATAAACCGAATCCTGTGTTAACTTAAAAAATGAGATACTCTGATGCGAATCGCCGGGTATTCCACAAATAGATGGACGAGAGAATTCCAAGACAGAAAAAACGGATCGCCATTTCCTTGACTATTGAACTGGCGGCAGCGTCGGGAAATCGTGAAGCGCGAATAAGCGACCTAAGCCTTGATGGTTGCTACGTCGATAGTATTACCAGCGTAAGACTGGATGAAATCATCAAATTCACGCTATCGCTGCCGACTGGACGCCGCGAGGAAATGTCCGGTGTCGTTATTTACGTACACGAAGGGATCGGATTCGGCCTGCGCTTCAATAACCTCTCCGATGACCAGCGAATGCTAATTCAACAGATCATTCTAACAGACGGCGGAACTTTGTAGTTCTTACGTCAAAATCAAAAGGAAAGTCTTGCTCAAATCCTCTGAGCGAGACTTTTTATGTACAAAAGCAGGCGGCCCAGCCTGTTGATCATTGCCGGTGACAGACTAGGCAGTCTGCCGTACGATCTATTCTTCCCAATCTCCTTGGCCTTCGCGTTCGACGTGGTAACCGGCGGCCTGGAGTTGAGCGTGGACGTCACGGGCGTGCTGCTGGTCGCGGACCTCGAGGATCATTTCAATTCCTACACGNNGGAGCCATATCGCACGCTGGTGGTAAACCTCGACGACATTTGCCCCCGTCTCGGCGACACGATTGAGTAAAGCGGCAAGCATTCCCGGCCGATCCAAAACCAAAACCTTCATGATCACATAACGGCCCTGTCGAACCATCACCTGCTCAAGAATGCGTGCCAGCAGGTTAGCGTCGATGTTGCCGCCGCAGAGGACAGTGCAGACGGTATCGTCCTGTTTAATCGTAATTTTTTTTGCTAACAGAGCGGCGACACCGGCAGCACCCGCACCTTCGACGACAAGACGCGAATTCTGCACGCAGTGAAAAATCCCGCGAGCTATTTCCTCCTCGCTCACCTCTACTACGTCATCGACAAAATCTCGAATGATCAGTAAAGTCCTTTCGCCGGGACGCTTTACAGCGATACCGTCGGCAATGGTCGGCTGCGGGTTTGTGATTTCGACCGGTTCACCGGCGGCGAGCGACTCGTTTACCGCAGCAACATTTTCGGCCTGAACGCCGATCACGCGGACATTTGGCAAGAGGTTTTTGACGGCTATGGCGATACCGGAAATGATGCCGCCGCCGCCGATCGGCACGACGATAAGGGTCGCGTCGGGAAGGTCATCCGCCAATTCAAGGCCGATCGTTCCTTGCCCGGCGATAATCAGGTCGTCATCAAACGCGTGGACGTAAGTATATCCTTGCTCTGCCTGTAATTGACGCGAATATGCGACTGCTTCGTCAAAACTTGCTCCTTTCAGGATCACGTCGGCTCCCTGCGCCTTTGTCGCGATTATCTTTGTCAGCGGGGCAAATTCCGGCAGCACTATGGTCGCTTTGATTTTGTTAAGCCGGGCGGCGAGAGCCACGCCCTGGGCATGATTCCCGGCCGAGGCGGTGACGACGCCCCGTGCTTTCTCGTCGTCGGTAAGGCGCGTTATCTTATTGTAAGCACCACGGATTTTGAAAGAGCCGGCCCTCTGAATACACTCGGCTTTCAGAAATGCACTTGCGCCGATATCAGCGGAAAGCTTTTCGTCGGCGATGACCGGCGTCCGAATGATTTTCCCTTTGAGTAGTTCGCGGGCGTCTTCGATGTCCGAAAGTTGAACTGCCATTATGGCAAAGAGTATATGCGAAATGCCGGAAAAACCAAAAAAAGCGGCCACGCGCGGATAGGCACCGGGATAAGGCAAAGGTATGTGTAATTGAAGTTACTGTTGGAGTTTTAATGCGGTATTGATGAAATGAATACTGCGCCTTTTTTCCCGGTGCCGACTTGGTTTTCAAATAATTCCCTTGTCACTTGTTTATATCGAAATACGCTCTCTTTGTATTCCAACTATTAACGCAAGAAAATTCACAAAATAGGATCATCGACTAATAAAATATTTGCCCTCGAATTTTTCGTCCGTCTCGCCTCTGGAGGCGGCGAACAAGGCCTCTTTCAGTCGCATTTTGGCATGAAATAAGCTATATTCCCTCTATCTGTTAATTGGAGGACATTATGGAGCTACTTGGCGGTGTCGGACTTCTCTTTCTACTGTTTTTTGGTATCGCATTGCTGGTCGTCGCCTGGAAAACGATCAAGATCGTACCGCAATCGAGCGTTTTGCTGATCGAACGGCTCGGCCGGTTTCATCGGGTCGCGGCAAGCGGCTTGAACATCATTGTTCCATTTTTCGAATCCCCGCGTGCCGTTTACTGGACGAATACCCGTCCCGGCACGACGTTTATCGATTCGCGAGAGCAATTTATCGATTTGCCGCCACAATCCGTCATTTCTCGCGACAACGTGATGATGGGCGTGGACTCGGTCGTTTATTACCAGATAACCGACCCCGTAAAAGCAACATACGAGGTCAACGACCTGGTTGGAAGTATCGTCCAGTTGACGTTTACCGGCATGCGTTCGGTTATCGGCAAGCTAGATCTCGACCACACGCTTTCATCGCGTGACCAGATCAATAACGAACTCCGTCTCATTCTCGACGAAGCAACCGATAAATGGGGCGTTAAGGTCACCCGCGTTGATATTAAGAACATCACGCCGCCGGAAGACGTTCGCATCACGATGGAGAAACAGATGACCGCCGAGCGAAACCGGCGTGCGTTGATCCTGACGGCGGAAGGCGACAAACAGGCAGCGATCACGCGTGCGGAGGGCGAGAAGCAGGCCGCGATCACCCGCTCAGAAGGCGAACGCGAGTCGGCCATTCTACAGGCGGACGGCGCGGCCCAGGCGAGGTTGAAGGCGGCTTCGGCAGAGGCACAGGCGATCGCCCAGATCGGCCAAACGATCGGAAGCGCTGACCAGACAACGCAATATCTGATAACCACGCGCTACATCGAATCGTTGCGAGATATGACGCGAACACAGAACTCTAAAGTCATCTTTATGCCGATGGAAACATCAGCAATGCTCTCCAGTATCGGTGCAATTAAAGAAGTATTCTCGGAAACCGGTGAAAAGGCCGAGGAACTGCCCGCGACTCCGCGTTCACCGCGAGAGTTAAGCAAATAGGTTGATAAAAACAAGGCGCTTGCGGAAAAAAAAGGAAAAACTCAACCATTTGGGTCTAACGCAAGTGTGGCGATTTTTGAATAGATAGAGCCGGTCGGCAGGAGCTTGCTTTCGTAGGTAACAATTTTGGCCACATCAAAATCGATCGGCTCGAATTCTGTATTAAGATACTTTTCGATCAGCGGCCTGGCTGCGCGCGGGTCTTTGATGCGGGCGACGGTCAAGTGAGGCGTCACCGGTTTGCGATCACCGGCGATCCCAAGTTGACGAAACTCGTGTTCCAGCGATTCTTTGATCTTTACGCAGTTGCTGTCCTCATCATGGATTCCAATCCATAAAACACGGGCTTTCGAAGGCGATGGAAATGCGCCGACGCCTTGTAGAGAAAGCCTGAATTTCCTGAATTGTTCTGAGATCTTCTTGACCGAGTTTACAACGGGTTGCAATTGTCCGTTATCGACATCGCCGACAAATTGTAAGGTTAAATGGAGGTTGTCGGGACGAATCCATTTAATCGCCGAGCTTGAAGCGTCGTTCCGAAATGCGGAAATCCTTGCCGCGACAATACGCCTAGCTTCATCTGAAATATCGATCGCTACAAATACTCGTTTCATACCATCTTTGCGTCAGATTTTACTGATTGCTAAACTTCAAAACAACCTATGAAGTTCGTCAAAATATTGTTCGCCTTTCTTTTCATCGCAATCGCCGCGGTCGCGGGCGGCTCGTACTGGATCTTCAGTTCGCTAAATGCTCCGCATGAGCACGACAAAGTAGGCCAATTCATCACGATCGAAAAAGGCTCGTCACCGGCCGAGATCATAGCTAAGCTCAATGCCGAGGGTATCTTGACGAACCAAGTGCCGATACGCCTGTATTTGCGGTTTTTTGGCGACGCGTCGAAATTACAGGCCGGCGAATACCAGTTTGCGTCGCCGATTACGCCACTGCAGGTTTTGAAAGAACTTGAGTCGGGCGAAGAGCGGACAACGAAATTGACGATTCCCGAAGGTTTTACACGCTTCGACATCGCGAAGCGCATCGCCGCAAATTTCCCGCAAGAGCCGCCGATGGATGACAAACAATTGCTTCCGTTGATGGAAGACACAAGCCTGATCCGCGACATTGCGCCCACAGCCCAGAACCTCGAAGGCTATATGTATCCGAGCACCTACAATTTCCCGAAAGGAACGAAGGCCGCCGATATCATCAAAGCTACCGTCGAACAATTCAGAAAGATCTGGAAGCCGGAATGGACCGCACAGGCGCAAAAGATCGGCCGCACGCCGCAGGAGATCGTGACAATCGCGTCGCTGATCGAAACCGAGACGGGTGTCGAGAGCGAACGGCCGATCGTCGCGGGAATTATCAACAACCGGCTCGCTAAAAACATACCGCTCGGCATCGACCAGACGAACGTCTATATCGCCAAGATGCTCGGTAAGTGGGACGGCACGATCAACAAGAGCGATCTTGAGGTCAATTCGCCCTACAACACCCGCATAAAGACTGGAATCCCGCCCGGCCCGATCTCGTCCGTTTCCGAAAGCTCGATCCGCGCGGCGCTTAACCCGACCCGGAACGATTATCTGTTTTATGTCCGAAACGTCGATCTTAACGACGGCTCGCACTGGTTCTATTCGTCAGCCGCAGAATTCGAGAAGGGTAAAGCAAAGTATCAGCAGTGGTTGGAGAAGGAAAGGCAGGAAAAGCGTGAGCAGGCGAATACAAATAATTGACGTAGTTACATTTCGTAGTTACACTTATTATGAGGTTTGAATGGGATGAGGCAAAAAGGGGAGCCAATCTGATCAAACACGGAATCGAATTTAGAGACGCCGTAACGGTATTCGATGAATTTACGTATTCCGAAATTGATGACCGATTTGAATACGAAGAAGTCCGATGGCTCACATTTGGTTTGTTATTTGGGGCCGTAGTTGCCATTTCGCATACTGAGGACGATGAAGTCATTAGAATTATTTCGGCACGAAAAGCAGAGAAGTATGAAGAAGAAAAATATTACAAAAACATACGGGACTGATATTGAACGGCTCAGGAACATGACCGATGACGAGATCGATTTTTCAGACATTCCTCGAACAACACCTGAGTTTTGGGCTCGTGGCGTTGTAAGGAAAGGACTAAAGCCCGTTCCTCCGAAAAAGCAGCTGACGCTGAGGATCGATCAGGATGTGATCGAGTTTTTTCGAACGCAGGGGCAAGGCTATCAAACTAAGATCAATCAATTACTTCGGGCGTATATGGAGGCTCATCAGGCCAAGTAATTTGGGAATTCGCTGCATCTGACAATGCCTTTATTCAAGAAATCTAGCTTGCCAAAGTTCGAACACCGGCTCGTTACCCTTGTTTGCGCGGCGATTCCACTTGTTTTCTTTTCAATGCTTGGTTTTTCCCTTTTACTTGCACCTTTTGAATACTTCTTTCCGTCACAAACTCAGATTTACTTTGTTGACAATCACTATGGCCTGGATTTTACGGTCGGATTTTTTAGACTGTCAGTGGTTGTATCTCTAACTATCTCCAGCTTTTTGCTTTTTTTCAAGAGAATATTTATTTCTCTGTTTGTTTTTGTTTTGCCCTTCACATTTTTGATCATTCTCGTCCTTAATTTAATAAATCAAGTTCAGTACATGTTGGCTCTTCATGCCGAATTGGGATGGTCGAACTTGCACGAAGGAAAGGGCTTGCTTGCGATTGCTATATCGCAGACAGCGTGGGTCGAATTTCTGCTACTTGGCTTTTTGGTACTTCTCTTCTTATGGCACGTTAAAATTACTGTTCAAGATAGAATTAGACAAAATCAATTGTTGCCATAGATGATCAAACTCCTCGCACTCGACCTTGACGGGACACTACTCAATTCCAAGGGCAAGATCCCCGATGCAAATAAGATCGCAATTCGAAAAGCGGAAGAGCTTGGTGTTCTCGTCACAATTGCGACGGGGCGTCGGTTTCGGGATGCCCTGCCGGTAGCGGCTGAGCTCGAGTTCAATGCGCCGCTGATCACGCACAACGGTGCTCTGTTGAAGTACGCCGAAAGTCTTGAAACAGTCGCGGCTTCCCTTTTGGACGATGAAACAACGCTTGAGATATTGCGCGTCGGGAAGGCATTCGGCGGTGACGCGCTTGTCAGCGTCGATCCGCACGGACGCGGCTTGCTGCTTTTCGATACGGTGTCGGCGGACAATATTCCCTTGCAAAGGTACATCGCATGGTCCGACCGGCTTCACGGACTGGATGGCCGAAAGTCGGTGGTCCATGTTGCAAGCCTTGAGGATACGGTGGGCAAGAATGACGTCATACATATTTCCTTTTCGGGCGGCTGCGACGCGATGAAAGAAATGTACGCCATACTTGAGGACAAGCTTGGCAAGACCGTAACGCTCCTGGCCACTATTTACCCGCATCTCGATTTCACCCTGATAGATATTTTGCCGCCCGAGGCGTCCAAGGGGGCAGGCGTCGAAAAGCTGGCCGCACTGAATGGCTTATCCCCGCACAATGTGATGACGATCGGCGACAATTTTAACGACCTGGAGATGCTCGAATTTGCCGGGACCGCCGTGGTGATGGGAAATGCCGACCCAAGTTTGCTTGAACGCGAAGAATTTTATACAACTGTAAGTAATGATGAGGACGGAGTTGCCGTCGCGATTGAGAAGTTTATATTGAATGAGGAGAATTTTTAGTGGCAAATCGAATTGCGGTTATCGAAACGAATAAAGGAACTATCAAATTTGAGCTTTTAGAAGCGGACGCACCGAAAACGACGGAGAATTTTCGCATCCACGCTGGTAATGGTTACTTTGACGGCGTGATCTTTCACAGGATCATTCCAAATTTTATGATCCAGGGCGGCGACCCGCTTGGCGAGGGCTATGGCGGAGAGTCGGCGTGGGGTGGAAAGTTCGATGACGAGATCAACAGGGATTCCGAACTCTATGCTGGGATTTACGACAAGGGCACGGTCGCAATGGCGAACTCAGGTCCGAATACCAACGGATCCCAGTTTTTCATCATGCATGTCGACTATCCTTTGCCGCCGAGCTATACAAAATTCGGCAAGGTGACCGAAGGACAGGATGTCGTAAACGCGATCGCCGAGGTCCCAACCAATCAAAGTGATAAACCGTTAGAACCGGTTGTCATGGACAAGGTCTACATCGAGGAATTGTCCGCCTGATGAGGGCCGTTCTTCAGCGTGTTTCAAAAGCCCGTGTTTTGGTGGGCGGCGAAACGGTCGGTGTGATCGGCAAGGGAATACTGGTTTTGCTCGGCGTTTCTGTAAAGGACAAAGAAGCAGACGCAGTCTATTTGCTTGAAAAAACAATCAATCTTCGGATATTTGACGACGCGGACGGCAAAATGAACAACTCGCTTCTCGATAACGGAGGTGATCTGCTTGTCGTTTCGCAATTTACACTTTTTGGCGACTCGAGGCGTGGCCGGCGGCCTTCATACATCGACGCCGCACGGCCCGAGGAAGCCAATCGCCTGTACGAGTTCTTCGTATCCAAAGCACGCAAACAGATTCGCAGAGTTGAAACCGGACGTTTTCAGGCTATGATGGATGTCGAACTCGTCAATGACGGCCCGGTCACGTTGTTGCTCGACAGCGAAAAGGCATTTTAGAACGGAATTTATGAAAATTAGCGTAGTTATTTTGACAATTGTTTTAGTATCCCTGGGCTTGTCATGCTCCGACGCAAAAACGGCGAAGAACGGCACCAGCAACTCTGCCGTGAAGAAAGGCGTTGCCCCGGTCGCGGACAGCGAAGTCGCCGTTATTGAAATGGAGAATTCGGCGGCTTATGGGACGGTAACAATCGAATTGTATTCGAACATCGCCCCAAAGATGGTCGCACGGTTCAAAGAGTTGGCTAAGGAAGGCGTTTATGACGGGACGAGTTTCCACCGGATCAATCAAACCGTTGTACAGGGCGGAGACCCGAAATCCAAAGACGACGATCCGTCAAATGACGGCACGGGCAATTCGGACAAGCCTAATATCCCGGCCGAATTTTCGGACATACCTTATGATACGGCAATTGTCGGGGCAGCCCGGCAAGGGGGAGACGTCAACTCGCAGAATTCACAGTTTTTTATTATGCTAAAACGTGAAGCCGGGTTTGATAAGAACTACACGGTTTTTGGCAAAGTGATCGATGGCATGAATAATGTTAGAACGATCTCTGGCGTTTCACCCAAAGAGGGCGAACGCCCGGTTGAGGCGATAAAGATCAAGAGCGTAACGATAAAGCCAAAAGCGNNAATAAGCTCGCGTAGCTCAGTTGGATAGAGTGCTTCCCTCCGAAGGAAGAAGTCGCAGGTTCAAATCCCGCCGCGAGTACCACATATAAAAAGGGCGTCGATTGTCTCGACGCCCCTTCTTAATCCCAAATTATGCGTTAGCCGAATTGAGTGGATTTTGTCCTTTCTACTTTGCGAACTTTGCGTCTTTGCGGGGGAAAAACAGTTTCCCACAAAGGCGCAAAGAACGCAAAAGAAGAAAAAAATCCTAAAGCGTAATCCGGGTTAATTACTGTTCGCGGTCGCCGGTTGATGCGGTACGCACCTTCAACATCGGGTCACCCAAGAGTGCCCAGGAAAGCCGAACATCCTGGCCGCCGGGGATTGTGGTCTTCGCGTCGTTTACGAGATCACCCAACCGTTCAATACTTCCTCCGCTGATGCTGGTAAAGAATCTTGTCGCCATGATCTCCTGCACGTCAGGCGTTGTCTCGCCCGTCGAAGCCCAGGCCGCGACCGCCCCGCCATTCGTGGAATTAACGAGATTTTCGGCCAGGCTTACTAAATTCGCGTGCAAAAAATATCCATTCAAACATGTAAGCATCGTGAAGATCGACTGGTTATTGGCATTGGTAAGCGACGGCACATTATTACTCGAGAAGAAACTGGCGGCCGCCCATACACCCAGGGAACCGTGTCCTGCAAAATTAACCACGTATTTACCCGAGTTCATCGAACTTATCAACAATGTCTGGGGTGTATCGGGCGGTGGCGGCGTGTCACTCCGTCCGATCATCGTCACCGGTGTTCCCGGCGGTAAACGGTCCCGTAGGCGAGTACTGATCGCCTGAAAATCATAATTGTTCGCGGCGTCGTATCGATCGTATGCAAACAACACGCCACGGGCGTCCATGGTCGCCGCTGCCGTCTCGTATGCCGTCACCTTGGCGAAAGCATTTGTGACCGATTGGGCATTGCGAGCCGGGATGCGGCCGACGGCCATTTCGGCTAGGCCATCGTTGTCGAAATCCGCCAGCGAGTCGTCACTGCCTGTCTCTGTGAAAATCGTGTTTACAATATGCGTCGGTACGAAGTTATTATTCCCGAAGCCCTCGTAGTTTCTCGCGTCATAACTCGCATCGCCGAGCAGGAGGACGTATCGCGGAGCAACCTGCCAATTGTTTGCGGCGTACTGAAGAAAACTCCGGATGGAAAGCGAATTTAAGACGCCATAGTTGAACTCGTCAAAGATCTCGGAAGCCTCGACGACCTTGACCGTGAAACCCTGACCACGCCGGTAATTCGCCCAGTTTTCAGCCTCGGTCAGCCAGCCTTTGTATGAGATGATAATTAGATCTCCAACGCCAGCCGTCGTCGCGATCAATGCGGGATCGTTCGCGGTTATCGAAGCCGCCTGCAAAAGGCCGGAGTCCTCGACCGCGTACAACAAACGGCCGCGGCCAGCGGGCATCGTGATGCCAAACGTAGCTCCGTCTTGCACGACATTAAGATTGGAGAGCTGTGCCGGCGAACCTTCTGCGGTCATATCGAACACCCTGATATTCGACGACGAAAATCCTTCGAGTTTTGCAAGTCGATAGTTCTGCGTATAAAAGCCCAACCGATTTTGACTAGCGGCGAATTTGCGTGCAAAACCTACACTGATCGAGTTAAAAAAGCTCGTTGTCAGATTCTGCGCGTGAAACACGATGCTATTAGCCCCTTCCTGAAGAAACGAAGTCGGAATCACATACTGCTTCGAGAACGGAGCCCGTCCATTTCCGTTGGCCGTAGCAAGGGAATGGCCGTTAATTGTTACCTGAACGACATGGGCGTCAAATGAGAATCCTTGAAAAGCAAGGTCAAGCGACGAGTTCGTTACACCAAAATCAACGCCGGTCAACGTGAAGTTGAACGTTGTGTTATCGAAGTTCGTTATCGACTGCCCCCAATAATTCTCGGCTTCTCCGTTCAGGATCTGGTTAAGATAGTTTACGCGCTCCTTCGCAACAAACGTCTGCGTGTAGCTCGGAGATGTAACCGTTCCAGCCGAAGGACGAGCCGAG
This sequence comes from Chloracidobacterium sp. UBA7659, assembly GCA_002483395.1. Classification (GTDB taxonomy): domain Bacteria; phylum Acidobacteriota; class Blastocatellia; order Pyrinomonadales; family Pyrinomonadaceae; genus OLB17. Next base: position 64,231 of record DLHV01000135.1, read on the forward strand.
CGGGTTTCGATTCGTTTGCCGGCGGACGGGCCGGAGGTTAAGTAATAAACACGAGTGTCGCTTTCGGGCGTATCAATCCCTGCACCGTAGAATTCGATGTAATCGCCATTCGGTCCAACAATGATCGACTGTTCAACGCCGGCGAGATATAGCTGCCAGAGGCTCGAATCGCCGTTTACGTTAAAACCGGCCGTCTGGAGTTCGGCCCTTNNGGCTGGGAAATCACCAATTTATGGTTAACCGGATCGTCGGCAAGCTGATTTGCCTGGACATCGGCGGTTACCGTCTTGGGCAGCTCAAGCCTGTTCGAAATGACCGAGCCGTTCGCCTTTCTATCGGCCGCCTGTCTGCTCAATTCCTGTGAACTGGCCGAACCGACCGACCGTAGATCCGCTATATATTCAGGCTGAACCGCACCAGAATTGATTGCTTTTCCATTGGCCTGAATGCTNNCCGTCGGGGTCAAAGAAGGAGTATGTTTCGCCGCTCGTTTTCGCGGAGCCACTGCTCATTGCTGAGCCGAGTATCATGCTCGGCGAAACGTTCCGGGTGCCGGAGCCATCGGTTCGACTGACCGTAAATCCTATATTGCTCGTTTCAGCGGCCATGTCCCATTGAATCAACACACCGGCGCCGTCGGAAAATGCCCGGAGCGAGCCAAATCGGGTCGGCGAATCATCCGATTTAGTTTTTGAATCAGCTGCCCGCTTGCTCGCCTGAGCAAATGCCGGGATGACTGAGCTGAAAGATACGATCGTTATGAGGCAAAGCGAAATTACTCGTTTCATTTACAAATACTCCTGTGGGAAGAAAAACCGAACGGCGCGACGCGCGGTATCGGAATAATCTACTACTTTTTTAATCTAAAACCAATACTTTTTTACCTGGGGCTTAGACGTTAGAAAACTTCATGTTTACCTTTTGGCACGCAAAACGCCTAAATTCAAGATACCAATTCTCAAGTGTTTTATTCCGTCCTTAAGAACCGTTCTACCTTATGATATAGTTTTACCCCACCAAAAGCTGGCGAAGAACGTACTGCAAAATTCCGCCGCCTTTGTAATATTCGAGCTCAATCGGCGTATCAATCCTCAAGGTTAATAAAGTTTCGTCAGTTTCCCCGTTTGCCCGGTTAATTTTCAGGGTTACTTCCTGCATCGGCCGGACCGACGTGTTCTCAAGCCCCGTAAGGTCGAATGTTTCCGATCCGTCCAAATTAAGCGTCGCGGCTGATTGCCCGTCCTTAAACTGCAGCGGCAGCACTCCCATCCCAACCAGATTCGACCGATGAATTCTTTCAAACGATTGCGTTACAACGGCTTTTACGCCCATCAGCTTCGTTCCTTTCGCCGCCCAATCACGCGAGCTTCCGGTGCCGTATTCGCTTCCAGCAAAGATCACCAGCGGCGTACCGGATTCCTTATATTTCATCGCCGCGTCGTATATCGACATCTCTTGCTCCCCTCCTGCCAGAGGAGGGGTGGCAGGATTTAGCTTCCCTCCTGGTTTGAGGAGGGATGCCGATGCTTCATCGGCGGGGT
>DLHV01000144.1:0-904 GCA_002483395.1 Chloracidobacterium sp. UBA7659
AAGCCCGCCTCTAAACGGCATTGTACTGACTATTTAGTTATCGGTTGTTTTTGCCGGCGGCGTGGTGGTTCTTGGCTGCCTGAGTTGGCGGCGCTCTTCCATTTTCTTCCGCATTTCCTGTTTTNNACGGGTTTCGATCTGCTGACGCTGTTCGGGCGTCAAAATGGCAAGCACCTGCTGGTGGATCTTTTCGCCCTTTTCGCGGGCCTGGGCTCGCAGCGATTTGAACTTCTCCATCTGTTCGGCTGTCAGTGTGCCGACGCGTTTGGCCTGCATGAGCGTCATCATTTCCTGGCGAGTCGCTTCGTCCGGACGATTGGCTTCATGGATCGCCTTCATTTGCTCTTTTTGAGCATCGGTCAATTGGATACCGCGAAGGCCGTNNTGCCGCCGCGCCGCTTGTCGCCGTGCATTCCTCTTCCGAATTCGCCATGTCTGCCGAAGCCTTTTCGCTCCATCTTTTCAATCTTTTGGGGGTCAGTTTTCTCGGTTGCTTTCGGCGTTTCCTGTGCCAATGCAATGGTCGCGAATACTGCAATTGCGAATGATACGGTGATAGCCGAGAAAAATTTTGTTTTTAATGACATTTTCATACCTCTTTTATTTTAGTGTAGCTTTTGCTGTCGTATATTTGACGCCGGATGCGGGCTTTTAGTCTAAAGTTTTAGCCTTAAGTAGTGTAAAGAAATGTAAAATTCTCCGCTTTGTTCTAAAATCATTGAGATTCGCCATTTAACATTTTTCCGGCTTCACGCTAAAATGCAAAATTTGGGTATCGAGCAAGGGGTAAAATTAAGATGAGATTTATATCCGAAATTAACTCGCCGGCCGATCTGCGGCAGCTAAGGGTCGAGGATCTGCAGGAAGTCGCCGACGAACTGCGAGCCTTTATTATCGAAACGTG
>DLHV01000144.1:1050-24663 GCA_002483395.1 Chloracidobacterium sp. UBA7659
CGGCGGGATGAATCGGAATACGACACGTTCGGAGCCGGGCACGCCTCAACATCTCTCTCGTCTGCTCTCGGCATAGCCATCGCCCGCGATATCAAAAAAGAAGATTTTCACGTTTGCGCGTTGATTGGCGATTCGTCGCTGGCGGGCGGGATGGCGATGGAAGCCATCAATCAGGCTGGCCATCTGAAGTCGCGCCTGATCGTTCTTTTGAACGACAACGAGATGTCGATCGCCCCCGCGGTCGGGGCGTTGAGCCGGTATCTGAACCGCATCAAGGAAGCTCAAAGCTATCAGCATTTGAAGGAAGAGATCGGCGATGTGCTTGAAAGTGTTCCCGGTATAGGGGGACGGCTTCGCCAGGCCGCAAAATCGGTAAAAGACGCGATCGCCGCAGCGGTTCTGCCAGGAGCGCTTGTAAGTGAACTTGGATTCAAATATATCGGTTATGTAGACGGCCACAATGTGCCGATGCTCGTTGCGGCATTGGAAGAAGCGAAAAAGGTCGATGACGGCCCGGTGATCGTCCATGCCTTGACCACAAAAGGGAAAGGCTTCCCGAATCCCGAAAAAAATTATTACGCCTATCACGCAACCGGCCCGTTTGATCCGAAAACCGGCCTTCCGTATAAATCAAACAAAGCCGCCGCACCGACTTATACGCAGGTGTTCGGCGAGACGATGTGCGAATTGATGGCAAAGGATGACAAGATCGTCGCTTTGACAGCTGCGATGCCGGACGGGACAGGTGTCGACAAGATTCTTGAGAAATTTCCTGGGCGGGCGTTTGACGTCGGTATCGCCGAACAGCACGCCGTCACGTTTTGCGCCGGAATGGCGTGCGAGGGTTTGAAGCCAGTCGCGGCTATCTATTCAACATTCTTGCAGAGAGCCTTCGATCAGATAATTCATGATGTTTGTTTACAGAACCTTAACGTGACTTTTGCGATGGACCGAGCAGGAATTGTCGGGGCGGACGGGCCGACACATCACGGCTTACTCGATATCGCCTATTTGCGAGGTTATCCGAATATTGTGCTGATGGCGCCAAAGGACGAAGGCGAGATGCGCGACATGATCCTAACGGCGATCGAACATCCCGGTCCGGCTGCGATCCGCTATCCGCGTGGGAATGGGTTTGGCGTCGATATAAGCGCGGTGCCGACAAAGATCGAGATCGGAAAAGCCGAAATTCTCCGTAAGGGAGCGGATGTCGCGATTGTGGCCTACGGCTCGATGGTGAATCCGGCGCTCGATGCTGCCTCAAAACTTGCGAGCGAACGCATCGAGGCAACCGTTATCAACGCCCGCTTCGTCAAACCGCTTGATGCGGAAATGATCACCGAATTGGCAAGGAATCACCAGGTCATCATTACTGTAGAAGAGGCGTATCTTGCGGGCGGTTTCGGCTCGGCGGTGATGGAATTGCTTGAAGAAAATGAGCTTCGCTAAAATACCGGAGTCGTCAGGATGGGTGTGCCGGACAAGATCGTTACACACGGCGATCCGAAGTTTTTACTCAGCGAATATGGTCTAAACGCTGATGGAATATTTAATAAGGTTAAAAAGAGCCTTGCGGCGCATGCTGAACAAAACAGCAATAATAAACGTTTGAGAATGGTGAAGTAGAGAGCGATATTCACCGATCAAGAAAATAACGATGAACGAACCACAAAAGAGCAGCGGAATTCCTTTAATTATAATTGGGGCGGTGTTGATTGCCGCCTTCATCGGAGCTTACTGGTATTACAATTCGGCCAAGCCCAAGCCCGGAAATAGCAATAACACCTCGAATACGCCTGTAAACATGACCAAAACACCGGTCACCACGACTTCGCTAGGTGCAACACCGCCGAATATGCTCGGTTCGCCGACGGCGGCCGTGACGGTCGAAGAGTTTGCGGATTTTCAGTGCGGCGCATGTGCTTCGGTGCATCCGACGATGAAGGAACTGCAGTCGCTTTATGGCAGCAGGATACGTTTTATCTTTCGGAACTTTCCGCTGGCGATCCCCGCCCATGACAAGTCCTATGAAGCCGCCGCCGCCGCCGAGGCAGCCGGAATGCAGGACAGGAACAAGTTCTGGGCAATGCAGGACCAGCTGTTTACGAATCAGCAAGCCTGGACGGCAAATCCGAATTACAGGGACATGTGGGCCGATTATGCACAAAAGATCGGTTTGGATGTAGAGCGATTCAAGAGTGACATGGCCGGAAAGGACGCGAAATTCCGCGTCGATGCCGATCTCCAGCGGGGCCGCGGCATGAGTATTAATTCTACGCCTTCCCTGTTCGTGAATGGCAAGAGTATCCCTCTCGATTTGATTAAGATTGAAAACCTGCGTCAGGTGATCGATGCTGAGATCCAAAACGCCATCAAAGCTCAGCCGGCTCCACAGGCAGCGAACACCGCGAATGCTCCCGCAAAGGCTTTGAATGCTGCGGGATCGAATAAATGATTGACAGCGAAACTGCACCTGAAGTAACGGGCACGATATCTAAGCTGCCGATCGCGGCTGCTGTTGTCGCCTTGATCGGTCTCGCGGATTCGGTATATCTGACGGTTCATCACCTCACGGCGGAGCCTGTACCATGTAGCATTATTTCCGGGTGCGAGACCGTTTTGACCAGCCCGTATGCCGAAATTGCCGGTATTCCATTGGCGGCCTTCGGTGCGGCGGCATATTTCGCTGCGTTTTCGCTGGCATTGCTTGCGGCGTTTGGAAATCGGTTTATGTGGACGTTATTCGGCGTCCAGACGATCGTAATGGCGCTCTTTACCGGATGGCTTATCTATCTCCAGGCCGCGGTCATCGGAGCGTTCTGCCAGTTTTGTCTTTTATCCGCCGCAACCAGTTTAACCCTGCTTGTGTTATTCGCCATTTCCATTCTGATCAACCATAAACGGGCCGTTTGAAACCAACTCTCAGGTTTTCGCGAATACCAATATCGAGGACGAGGCGTTTCGACTTTAACGGGGACGATCTTATGTCGGCGGTTCCCTGAAAACATCTATTTCAGATTTAACGACCTATTCTGAAATCGAATCGATTTGATGGTGCGGCGGCTGACATGGTTTTCACGGCTGACCCAACTCAGCGCAGTTGGCAAGCGAAAGCAAAATGAGTAAGCTTAGGGCTATCAATTTTTACTGAATCATTGTGGCTCAAGCTGTCTTACAAAGAATCGCGGCCGGTGATGCGAATGCCGTTCAGGATTGCCTGAAGGCATACGGCGGTCTCGTTTGGTCGCTGGCCCGGCGGATGCTGCGTAATTCCGACGATGCGGAAGACGCCGTGCAGGAGATCTTTGTTGATATTTGGAAAAATGCCGGCCGGTTTGACGCAGCACAATCGTCGGAAACGACCTTTGTTGCGATGATCGCTCGGCGGAGGCTGATAGACCGGATACGATTTTCGGCCCGCCGTATTTCGCCCGATGCTTTGGAAGATATTGTTGCGGAACCCGCGGATCGTGCCGACAGGACGATGCAGACGACTCTGGAAGCAGGCGATGCGGTTAAGGCATTGAACTCGCTTCGGCCTGAGCAGAGGCAGGTGCTGCAGCTTTCTATCGTCCAGGGAATGTCGCATCAGGAGATTTCCCATGCAACCGGGTTGCCGCTGGGAACGGTGAAGACTCATGCCCGGAGAGGTATTTTGCAGGCGAGAGAATTTTTGGGTCTGGGGGATTCACAGACATCAAAGGAGGTGCATGCATGAACGAAGATAGGGAAGAAATTATGCTTGACCTCCTTTGTAAACAGGCTGTCTACGGTTTGAATGAAGAAGAGACGCAGCAGCTTGAACAGCTTGAATATACAAGCACGGAAAATGAGTCGATCGAGTTGACTATTGCCGCGCTCGGATTGATCGACCTCAATACGAAGGACGAAATGCCTCCGCATTTGCAGTCAAAAATACTCGCGAATGCCGAGAACTTTTTTGCGGCTCAAAACGTCGCGGCGCCGTCTTTTGAAAGAGTTACCGAAACGTCGGCAAGGGAAATTGTTTTGACCGAGACCAGCGAACGAAAGCCATGGTTCGCCTGGCTTGGCTGGGCGGCGGCTGCGACAGCCTGCGTTGTTCTTGCGATAAATCTGTACTCCACACGCACCGATAGGCAGGTTGTTCAAGTTCCAACGCCGACGCCTACCCAAGAGGAAAAACTCGATCCGGTGCGGCAACGCCAGCGATTGATCGAATCCGGGCCCGTACTGACGGCACAGTTGGGTAAAGGCACTGTTGGCTTCGATGTCTCAGGAGATGTCGTTTGGAGCGATGAGAAACAGGCCGGCTTTGTTCGTGTCAAGGGTTTACCGAAAAACGACGTTAGTAAGGAAACTTATCAGCTTTGGATAGTCGATGAAAATCAGGACCCCAAAACGCCGATAGACGGCGGCACGTTCGATATCAGCTCCGACGGCGAGGTGATCATACAGATAGACGCGAAGCTGAAGGCAAAGAATCCAAAAGCGTTTGCGGTTACGATTGAAAAACCGGGTGGTGTCGTCGTATCGAAACAAGAAAAAGTTGCCGCTCTAGCTCCGGTGAAACCTAATCAGGTTTAACTGCGTAGTAACCTCAGAAAAAAATATAATTCGGTTATCGGCCGGTCGCTTTGGTAAACGATCCGCAGATAGCCTTTTCTTGCCTAACAATAACAGGATTAAGGAGTTTTGCGATGCGAATGAAGAAGACTTTCGTCAGTTTGCTCGTTTTGGTGTCTATGATGTTCACAAGCGCTCTGGCCCAGAACGGAGATAAGTTACCCCCTTTAAAGATCAAGGAATATCAATTGAAGAACGGACTTCGCGTCGTTCTGCACGAGGACAAGTCAACACCCGTCGTTGCTGTAAGTGTCTGGTATCACGTTGGTTCCAAGAATGAGGAAACGGGCCGCACCGGCTTTGCGCATCTTTTCGAGCATATGATGTTCCAGGGTTCGAAGAGCTACAATAACGATTACTTCACGCCACTGCAGGAAGCCGGCGGCAATATCAACGGTACGACGAATCAGGACCGCACCTGGTACTACGAGACGATGCCGTCGAATTTTCTCGAGCTTGCTTTGTTTATGGAAGCGGACCGCTTGGGCGGTTTGCTTGAAGCAATGACTCAGGAAAAGCTCGATAACCAGCGCGACGTTGTAAAGAACGAACGCCGCCAGCGTGTCGATAATCAACCCTATGGCACCGCCTTCGAAAAGATCGGCGAGATCATGTATCCAAAGGGCCACCCGTACAACTGGTCGGTTATCGGATCTCTGGACGATCTGCAGGCGGCGTCGCTCGAAGACGTAAAATCGTTCTTCCGCCAATATTACGTGCCGAACAATACGGTGCTGGTGCTGACCGGTGATTTTGACGAGAAACAGGCACGCACCTGGGTCGAAAAGTATTTCGGTCCCATCGCAAAGGGCAACGCCATCAACAGACCGAACAACCCGATGCCAAAACTCGACAAAGAGATCCGGACAACGGTTGAAGATGCGGTACCGCTGCCGCGCCGCTTCATGGTTTGGCATGGAGTGCCACAGTACGCTCCGGATGAAGCTGCTCTCGACATTCTAGGCTTTGTTCTTTCTAATGGCCGGAGCTCGCGGCTGCAAAGCAATCTGATCTACGGCAAAGAAATGGCCCAGCAGGTGTTTGCCAATAACGGAACGAACGAGATCGGCGGAACATTCCAGGTTCAGGCGACGGCGCGTCCGGGAAAATCGCTGGACGACATTGAGAAAGAGATAAATCTGGAGATCGAAAAGATCAAGAAAGAGCCGCCTACAGCCGATGAACTTTCGCGTGCGTTGAACAGCATAGAATCGCAAACGATCTTTGGCTTGCAAACGGTTTTGGGCAAGGGGTCCCAGATCAGCACATTCGCGGGATATCTGAACAAGCCCGATTATTTTCAGGCCGACCTCGATCGCTACCGTAAAGTGACAGGAGCCGATGTTTCGAGGGTCGCCAATACTTACCTTACGCCAAACCGGCTTGTGATGAGCTATGTGCCGCGGCAAGGTGAAGCACCGAGAACAAATAGATCGGGCGATCGGCCGACATCGGTCAAATCGGAGAGGAAGAATGAGACTTTGATAGCCGAGCAGAAAGCAAAACTCCCCAAACCCGGCCTGAATCCGAAACTTTCACTGCCGCCGATGGAAAAAACAAAGTTATCGAACGGCCTTGAAGTTTGGATGGTCCACCAAAATGAGCTGCCGATCGTAGCTATGAACCTGGTACTGAAATCGGGCACTGCCAACGAACCCGACGATCGCACAGGCGTAGCCGGATTAACGACATCGCTTCTCGATGACGGCACAAAGACACGATCGGCTGTTGAGATTGCAAATCAACTGCAATCGATCGGAGCTAATCTAAACACCGGCGGCAGTTGGGATTCGACGAACGTGACGATACAGACACTGACCAAGAACCTCGACAAAGCTCTTGATATCTACGCCGACGTTATAATAAACCCGACCTTCCCGGCGAAGGAGTTCGAAAGCCTTCGAGGGCGCTCCCTGATCGGTCTGCGGCAGCAAAAGGCCAATCCGAATGCCATCTCAAACGTCGTTTATAACAAGGCACTTTACGGAAACCACCCTTACGGTCGTGACAACACCGAAGCGACATTGAAGGCTATCTCACAGAGTGATGTAGTCAAATACTATGACGCAACATTTCGTCCGAACAACGGCGTACTGATCGTCGTCGGCGATTTTGACAAAGCATCGCTGAAAACAAAACTCGAGAATGCTTTTGCGGGGTGGAAGCCGGGAGACGTTGCCATGAAGGCGCTCCCTGAAGCGAAACCGCTTGAGAAATCCGCTATTTACCTTGTTGATCGCCCCAACTCGGCACAATCGGTCGTTTCGATCGGGCAGGTTGGTGTAGATCGGATGAACCCGGATTATTTCCCGATCACGGTAATGAACTCAATGCTCGGCGGGGCGATCACTTCGCGGATCAGCATGAACCTGCGTGAAGACAAGGGCTACACCTACGGAGCTCGCAGCAGCTGGAGTTTTCGGCGCGGCGCCGGACCATTTTCCGCCGGGGGCGACATCCAGACCGCCGTTACCAAGGAATCTATCGTCGAGTTTATGAAAGAGCTCAACGGCATCCGCGGTGCGATACCGATAACGCAAGCGGAACTCGATTACAACAAACAGAGCCTGATCCGACGTTATCCGTCGGGCTTCGAAACCGTCGGGGCGATCTCAGGACAGCTTTCCAACCTGGTCGTTTATGGCCTGCCGGACAGCTATTTCAACGATTACATCTCGAAGGTCAGCGCAGTTACGCTCGAGGATGTAAATCGTGTCGCAAAGCAGAATCTCGACCCTTCAAAAATGGCGATCGTTATCGTTGGCGACAGAAAGGTGATTGAACCGGGTCTTAAGGAACTTGGCTACGACATCAATATCCTCGATACCGATGGAAATCCGGTTAGCAAATAGCCGTCAGTTTTATACACCTCAAAAGGGCAAGGTTTCGCGGCTTTGCCCTTTTTTGTCAGACTAATACAGGGGAAGGATGCCAGGCTCAAGTCGCTGTTCGACACCTCGAAAGCAAAAGCCGCGACTGAAAAAGGCCGCAGGGCGAACTGGTGGGCAAAAAAGGCACAATGAGACTCGAAGCGGCGCAATAATGTGATCTGCATACCTTACACGATTCTATTTTCGAATTAAAACCACCGGTGATTGTTCTGCATCGAGGATCTTCGCGAAGAAATCTTTTACACCGGCATATTTATCAGCCGCTATTGTTCCGCGATTCATTACAATCGACCGTGTGAAAACAAGCTTCCCGTCCTTTGTTTCGTATTTCGTCGAATATTTTCCGAAATTGGTTTCAAGCGTTACCGGGCTTGGCATCTCGTCGACGGCGAACCCAACTGGAAGCTGGAAAGTAACGGTTTCACGCATCGAGTTAGAATCGAGTTCGATGGGATTGGTCCGTTTCGGTTCGGTAAGCGAAACCGCGTTTCTGCGACCGACGATGACGGGTTTGAAAATAAGCAGGCGATTTTGCATCAATTGCCCGTAACGCGGCGCCGAAAATTCCACATCAAGGTTAAAGCCCGCTTCGGCCTGGTTGTCCTTTGTAGTGACATTGACAAGCTGTGCCCCGGTGGCTCCCCGCGTAAGCCATCCTTCGATCGCCTTGCGATAATCGCCCGATGAGAGGCCCCGCTGTTCCCGTCGGAAATAGGCAGATGTTTGGCCCGTGGCTCGCTCGCTGATCTTGCCTGAAATGGCACCGAGATCGCTCAGATTTACATTGATGTTCCTTTCCAGCAAATCGGATTCAACGGGCGTCACGGGCATTGCTGAAAGGCCGCCGCTGTCTCCGGCGACGATCAGGGCGTAACTTCCCTGAAGATAATCGGGAAGGTCGCCTACCGGTGTATACGAATCCGTCGCGTCAAAAACAAGCAGCCGGCCGAGTTTTTCGTGATTAATCACGGTCGGCGCGATCGTTACATCCGAAACCTTAATGGCAATAATGCAGTGATTGAACTGTCTTGGAGACGCCCACTCCTTTCGAACGAAGGTCGGGTCGCCGGAATAGATCGCAACGGGGTAGGCATCGATCTTTAGGGTCTTCAGCAGGGCACGCATTAGATTTGCTTTATCCTTGCAATCGCCGTAACCACGGCTGAGAACAAGATTGGATGGCCGCGGCTTATAACCGTTTCCGTGAGCGACACCTATGTCGATCGAAATATATTGAAGGTTCTGTACGTATGTACCGATCGCTTGGATCTTTTCAAGTTCCGTTTTGGCGTTTACCGTCAAATCATGTGCCTTGATCGCGATGTTGTCATCGATGACCATTTGCGGGTCATACATCGCCGATGCCCACCGGGAAACGTCAAGCCAATTGGCAAAGGCTCGGTTAGCAGCCTGCATCGTGTTGTCCGGCGAATAGTTTACGGCAATTCGCGGTGCGAGATTTTCGACCGCCGGGCTTAACGGCTCCGGCGGGATAGGCGGCAGATTGCGCATCTCCCAGGCGTAGTTAGCACCGTTAACCTGCGGCTTTACTTCGGCCCCGTTAAAGGTAATGCTCGATGCTTTCCAGCCTTGCGGCAAGTTCAGCAAATAACGCGAGACAAGTGTGGGCAGCCGCCCTTGAAACTGCCAGTTGTCCTGATAAAAGAGAGGTACATCTTCCGTCACCACAGTATAGCCAAAAACGTGGCCGGTATCGACATCTTCGGAGGCATCGATGATCTTGATACGTCCCTCGTTATATACATCGTCTGGATCGGCAATTACATCGAGAACAGACTTCTTTTCATAGGTTTTGACCGTACCGTCTGGCCTGATCAGCCATGCCTCGATCGACCGGACCTTTCCGGCGCTGACAAGGTAAAAAGCACGGGCCACCGCGAAATTACGACCTTCGCGATTCAGCATCTTTACCGCGTAGTTTTCTACTGTGACCAGTTTTCCGTCGGATCCCAGCGTAACCTGCTCTTCATCGTGTAAAACGACGGCCGGAACATCCTTTNNTTTTCATAGGTCGGCGGAGTCGCCGCCGATGCTTGGCGCATCCATTGCGGAGCCTGTTCGTCGGCCAGAACCGTCCCGCCGGAAGCCGCCGTCACGATCAACATAAAAACCGTCGAACGTATTACACCTAATCTATTACTCATTTTTTAATACTCCAAAATCTGGTATATCGAAAAGCTAAAAAAACTACTGGGCTTTCTGTTTTATCGTAATCGCATGTGTGTCCGCCTTGTGAAAGGAATCAAAGAGAGATTTGAGCGGCAGGTATGCTGCGACCGGAAACAGGATCTTTCCGCCGCCGCCGAAACAGAAACTTCGGTAATACCTGAGAGTGTTAGTTGCTCTTTCGATCGAGATCCCGATCTTATCGACGCCGATCTTTCCGGTGTCTTTCACCTCAGCGGGTGAATCTGCCCCGTCTAATTCGTAACCTTCGGGGAGTCTGATCTCGATATTGTCTTCTTCGGACCAGGGATACGGAAAATACATATTGTACGTCCGAGTTGCCGACGAGAAGACCGGCGATGAACCATATTCGAAGAAGCCCGGCTGCAGAATCATCCTCTTTCCAGCTTTCTGCGCGTAATTAGGTACGCGAATCTTCAACGTATAGACCAGCGGTTTTGTGCTGTCTTCAAAGTTATCGATAGTCAGCGCCGAGATCTCCGCGGTGCTTATCTTCTTCTTTATCTCGTCTTTGATGTTCTCTTCACGTTTCGTGGGTGAATCCTTGAACTGATCGTGTCTGCGTGCGATCGCCTGATGGCCGTCATATTCAAGTTTTACGTCGCCGTCCAAAGTGCCGTCGGCCGACAGAGTTAGCTTGCCCGTACGCCGGGCAGGCGATTTGGTTTGATCGGCAGACGGGACGGTGCGCCAGATGTGCCCACCGTCGCCGATAAGCATCGCCCTGACGTCTTCGCGGTTCCACGGCAGAAGGCCAAACGGCATGTAAGGTGCGCAAGGATCGAAATATTTCCAATCGGCACCGATCTTTACCGCAATTCCGGACATTTGCACAAAGTTTGCAAAAGGATATTTTTCCGGGCTGAAAAAATTATCGCTGCGGTCACCAGCGAGTATTACGTTTGTCTCAAACCCGGCGGCTTTGGTCAAAGAAGCAAAAAGCAGGTCAAGATGAAACGAATTACCCATCCCGCGTTTAAGAGCGTCGTCGGCATCCTTCACATCCATATTTTCTATCTGATCTTCGGTCAGACTTTTATCAAATGCGACGTTGCGCATATTCTTCTGGACAAAGTCGTAGATCCGTCGAACTTTTTCTTCATCCGAGTTAGCTCCCGCTGTAAGCTCCGCGGCTTTTGCCTTGACACTCTTGGTGGGCTTGGCGTACTTCGCCAGGTAATTCTGCCAGTTCATGCTCACGAAGTTCCATTGCAGCAGTGATGCGATGCCCCTGTACGAAAGGTAGACCCATTTCCGAACCTCGTCGTCTGGCGGCATATAAGGCTCTTCCTTGAAGGCCGGCACATTGGTCATAGTGGCGACGCGGAACCCGTTCTGGTCCTCGAGAAAACGAGTTTCCTCCATGTTGTATGAATTAAACGTCAGGGAGGCATTAGAATTCGGGCGAACGTAATAGGAAACCCGCTGCATCGGAATGTCACGCTGAAATATGAGCCGTTCACCACTCGCGCTGTCGCCTTTTATCGTTTCGCTATACTGGTATTCGACGATCACGCCAGGCTCGATACCCGGAACGGCGAAGGATTTAGCCATAACACGCTGTTTTCCAGCTTTTGCGATCTCACGCTCAAAAATATCGCCGGGTTTTAATTCAACGACCGAACCGTCAGGTCTGATGACGCGGGCGGCCACATTTTCGACCTTTTTCCCTTTCATAAAGGGAATATCCATCTTGCTGAAGCGTTCGCGGCCGCGTTCGGTAAAAATTTTGACGCGTACGTAGTGGTTATAGGAGAGCTTGTTGGACTTCTTGTCGTCCAGCCGAACTTCCCAGAAAATCGCTTCTGCATCCGCATCCGGGTCGACCTTCGGCGTTTTCATCAGCAGTTCCTCTGGAGTCACGGGCCGCCATACGATGGGGTCGTCGCCACCCAAGGCAAAAACAGTATTCATCGTCAACACGATCAACGCAATTCCGGCCAGGAGGTGGGAAGCATTTTGTCGGGAGAATATTAGAAGGTTCATGGGCTTTCGAAAAACTGGACTCAGGCGACCGGGCGAACTTTCAGCATAGCCCGGATCACGCGGAAAAAAATATTGTTACTGGACCTGTTTAATGGTAAGGATATGCGTATCCGCCTTATTGAACGCGTCGAACAGCGCTTTGATGGGCTTATAGTTGTCCGCGGTGAACAATGTAAATCCGCTGCTGCCGAAGGAAAACTTGCGTCTATAGGTGATCAAATTCTTGGCTTTTTCGATTCCGATCATGATCTTAAGCGCGCCGATTCTTGACGGGTCGGCGATCTCGCCCGGGGCGTCGGCGTTGTCGAGTTCAAAGCCTTTTGGCAGTGTGATCTGTACATCGTCCACTTCCGACCACGGATGATGGAAAAAGATGGAATATTTTCGCGTTGCGGTGGAAAACATGGGCGAAGAACCCGATTCAAAGAATCCAGGTTGCAGAAACATTCGTTTGCCCGTCTTCTGAGCATAATTCGGAACCACGACCTTGTACCGATAGACGAAAGGCTTTTCGGGATCGGAAATATTCTCGATCGAGATCGATGAAACTTCCGCCGTGCTAAGCGTCTGCTTTATCGCTTCTTTCAGAGTCTCTTCCTGTTCGTTCGGAGAGTCCTTATAATTATCGAGCTTATGTTCGTTAGCCAAATGGCCGTAATACTCGATATTCACGGTCCCCGAAAGAGTGCCGTCCTCGGACAGGGTGAATTTACCGGTTCGCTTTGCCAGAGATTGCTCCGGCGAAGAGTACGGCGTCTCCGTCGTAATATAATCCTTGTATCCGAGAAGCAAAACAGACGTTGACTCCTCATTCCACGCAAGCATCCCGAGCGGAACGAATTTGTCGCCCGGCGAATAATATCTCCATCTGCCGTTGATCTTCACCGCAACGGACGAAAAGTGAACGAACGATTCATGGGCCTGGCTCGGGTCAAAAAACTTTTCGCTGCGGTCGCCGCCGAACGCAAGCCTCGTTTCGTATCCCAATGATGTGGCAAGCGAGGCAAAAAGCTCGTTAATATCGGTACTTCTGCCCTGGAGCTTTTTGTAGGTGTCACTGCTCGATTTATTCGGCTTCATCTCTTCTTTCTGCTCTTCCGTCAGCTGGGTGTCATAACTGATATTGTTTATTTTTGTTTTGCAAAACTCGTAGAGCTTAGCCATCTGGTCTTCAGGAGCCGTGGCACCGGCAGCAATCGTCGCGGCGGCGGACTTTAGGTCTTTGCCGGGTTTGAGCGTGTCTTTGATATCCCAGGTGCGGACGATATATCCGCCGGCCCTCGACCAAAAATCGCTCGCCGAACTATTCTTAGCGTCCTGCGTGTAGTAGAGAAGCAGCCATGAGCGAACTTCATCCTCGGGCGGCATTTGCGGCTCTTCCTTGATGGCCGGAACGTTCTCCATTGCCGCCTTGTAATAGCCATTCTTATCTTTGACGAACTTATTATCTGACATATTGAACGTCAAATACCTGGCGTTCGCGGCCGGCCTGAAGTAATAAGCGATGTTTTTGATAGGAACGTCGTGCTGGAAGGTCATTCTCATGTCTTCCGCCGACCCGTAGGCGTACACTTCCTGATAACGGTATTCGACGATCACACCAGGCTCGATATTAGGAACAGCAAAAGACTTCGCCCGTACCTTGATCTTGTCCGTTTTTGCAATCTCGCGGTCGAAAACGTCATTTTTTGCAAGCTCCACGATAGAACCGTCGGGTTTAATGACGCGGGCCATTATCTCCTTGATTTTAATGCCTTTGCGAAATGGGATATCGACCTTGCTGTATTTTTCGCGGCCCCGTTCTGTGAATATCTTTACGCGGACGTAATGCTTCATCACCATGTTTTCGGTGCTGTCGTCAACGCGTATTTCCCAAAACGAGACTTCGGCGTCAGCATCCGGCTCGACAACCGGTGTTTTCGAACTAAGTTCAGCGGGAGTCACCGGCCGCCAGTCCTTATCCTGAGCAACGACGGCGACAGTTATCGAGAAGATGACACAGCAAAATGTAAGCGTAAAATACAGCTTGTCGAAAAAAAACGACCTCATAAAAACCTCAACTTTTCTTTTTCGTGCGAGTGGTGGCGTCAACAATTCCAAGGTTGGCCGCTTTATGGCAAGCAGCCGGAACGTTCTACATCCAAGCTAAGAATCCTATAAAATTTGGAAAGCAAAAGCAACGTTTTTCGCAATAATATTAGAACTCCGTGAAAATGTCCTGGTTTGAACTCTTTAGAAATGTCCTGTTTTGAAAACGCCTAAGAGCCCCCAAGGGGGCGTCAATGGAGAAAAGAGGGACACTACGAATGAGTGTAAAAGAGTGGGAGACTGGTGGTAATATCACGCTGTTGAGCGGGACGCTCGAAGAATTTGAGGTGGCAAATCCTTTAATTTTTTCGGGTGTCTCGCTTTTTTATTTTTGTATTCGCAATTTAGCAATTAAGGAGGGATATTATTCCATATGCCAAAACTGGGCCCAATCAAACGAAAGCATTTGATCAAACATCTGCGTCAATGTGGTTTTGATGGCCCTTTCTCTGGTTCAAATCATGATTTCATGAAGCGAGGCGCATTAAAACTTTGGATCCCAAACCCTCATGCTGGAGAAGGAATCGGTCGGGATTTTCTTCGGCGGATATTACGTCAGGCTGGTATTAGCGAATCAGATTGGGAGAAATTATGAAACGGCGACTTCAGGAAGGCGTGTCATATTTAATTTTACTCCGCTTATTTTAGGCAGCGGAGTACGGTCGGCGATATTAAGAAAAACCCAGTCCTCAAGCACTTCCTCTAAAAGGTCTCTGCATTCTTCGAGCGTCTGCGCATTTGAATATACGCCTTGAAATCCCGGAATCTCTCCATAGAAACCTTCGTTATTCTCGAGAATCTCGTATTTAGCCTTTCGCATCGCTGCCTGAATATATTGAATCAGCATATTTTGTAGAATAATGCATATTCAACTAATTTTCCACTTTTTTCAAAGCTAAAACTCTATCTATTGCCTCGAATACGCTTTCGGTCTTTACGCTCAAGATACATTTCGGATCGCCGAACTCCCTGCATTTATCACCCGGACACGGCTGGCAGGGAAATTCTTCGTAAACTATCTCATTCGGAGCGTCCATCCATGGCCGCCAGTGATCCCTGTTTGACGAGCCGAATATGACCACGCTCGGCGTATTGACGGCGGCGGCGATGTGGGCAATTCCTGAATCGTTACCGACAAAAAGCTTTGCTTTCGAAGCCAGGGCCGTTATCTCCGGCAGGGTCAGATCGTCAAAGGTCGTTACGGGACAATTAGATTCCGCGACAAGTGTTTCCAATATGGCAGCTTCATTCCTTGCCGCGATAGCAACGGTTTGAATACCTTTTTCCGATAGAAATTCCGCCGTACGGGCAAAGTTCTCAACCGCCCACGTCTTCGTCGCAAACGCCGCCGCGGGGTGAACTAGGGCAAATGCGGATTGCGGATTGCGGATCGCGGATTTTTCTAACCTTTCGTTTATAGACTTCAAGGCGTGATCTGTGATAGCTAATCTGCTTTTTGGTCGGTCTTCAACTGGAACACCAACAAACCCAAGCAGAGCAAGCTGCTGCTCGGCCGAATGCGTGGCCTTTTGCCGCCAGAAATCCGCTGCCGACGAAAGCAGATGATTATATAGAAAATTGTATTGATATTCGGTATAACCGATGCGATGTTTCGCACCGCTTGCAAAGGTGAAAAACGTGCCGGTTGTTCCGCCGTGCAGATTGACAGCAACGTCGTACTTGTTCCGCCGTAGCTGCCAAGCGGTCTTCACTCGGTTTGTCGAGCCCTTTCCGACCGTTAAAACGTTATCGACCGCGTCAAAACCATCAAGCAGCGGCGCAACCCAATCTTCGAGCAGGATGTCTATTTGTGCGGCAGGTAGAAATCGTCTCAGGGCAATGAGCGATGGCGTAGCAAGCACCGTATCGCCTATGGAACGAAGACGTACGATGAGGACGCGGCGGACTTTGTTCCAATCGATTCGCGACTCGGAGACAGAATGACGCAGTGAAGCGGCTCCATCAATTTCGACCGCAGAATTGCGATCGTGCTCCCCACGTCGCCGCTTCTCGGCGTCGCTGCGTCTCATCTATTCCTCAACTTTCGCTTCATCCACCAACATAACCGGTATCTCATCCCGGATCGGATAAACCAGACGGCACTCGGAATTGACACATTTCAAACCGCTCTTGTCCTCTTTGATCTCGACCTTCGATTTGCACTTCGGACACCGCAAAATTTCTAAAAGTTCGGGGCTGATCGCCATTACTTACTCCTGTTTGGTTAAAGAAATCATCTTAACGCAAAGTCGCCAAGCCGCAAAGACGTAATAAAAAAGGCGGACACACCGTTCCCGCCCTTTTGCCTTTTTACTTTTTACTTTTGCCTTAGACGGCCTCCGTTTTCGTACCGCACTCGGGACAGAACTTTGCACCCGCCGCGAGTTCGAATTGGCAATTCGTGCATTTCGCTTTTTCCTGGCTCGCACCGCATTCCGAGCAGAATTTAGCTCCTTCGCGAAGCTCGGCGCTGCATTTCACGCACGGGACCTTTGCAATCTCCATTTTGCCGCCGCAGTCCGCGCAGAATTTCACGCCCGACGCATTTGGCTTGCCGCAAGACGGGCACGGAACCGTCGCAGCCACTGAGCCACCTACTGCTCCGCCCGGCTGCCCTTGGCCAAAGGCATTCGCCATCTGCCCGCCGACCGCGAAACCTGCTCCTAATCCAGCACCCAAGCCCGCACCGCCGCCTTCGTTCTGTNNGCTGAGCATCGCCAAGAGCACCCATCGACGCACGCTTGTCCATCGCCGCCTCGACTTCCGGCGGAAGGCTTATGTTCTCAACATAGAACTTTGTCACCTCAAGCCCGTAGCCTTTGAAATCCTCGTTTATCTTTGCACGAATGCTCTCGCCAACCTCTTTATATTGAGCGGCAAGATCAAGCGCCGGAATCTTTAGCTCGCCAAGAGCGTCTGAGAATTCTGTCACGATAGCGCGTTTTAGCTGCCCGTCGATATCCTCGGTCTGAAACTTCGCATTGGTACCAGCAATTTCTTTAATGAACTCAGATGGATCGGCCACACGCATGCTGTAGGCACCGAACGCCCGCAGCCGGACAATACCGAAATCGGCGTCCCTCAGCATTATCGGGTTCGACGTTCCCCACTTCATGTCCGTAAACTGCTTTGTGTTTACGAAGTAGACTTCGGCCTTGATAGGAGAGTTGAATCCATATTTCCAGGCACCGAGCTTTGAGAGAATGGGCGTGTTCCCGCCCTCGACCGTATAGCGTCCCGGCGTGAAAACGTCGCCTACCTGGCCTTCGAAAACGAAAACCGCGGCCTGAGATTCACGCACGATCAACTGCGCCCCGTTCTTGATCTCCTGCTGATAAACCGGAAAGCGGTAAAGCAGGGTGTCCTGCGAATCATCGAGCCATTCAATGACCTCGATAAACTGGTTCATCGCCGCCTCTTTTACCTTGTCGATAATGCTCATTTTTTAGATCTCCTTATCCCATATCTTAACGATAGAATATCTCACAAAGTTTCGTTTAATGAAAGTTTTGACGGTCGAATAGGCAGGGTGAACTGTCGGTTTCTAAGGACCAACGACTACCACTTTTTAAGCGCCGTGATGATGATGATTTTGAAGAATCCTCTTTACCGGCCACCTGTTTTTCGCGATCCAAAGGGTGCAGATCGCAGCGATCCCGCCGAATAAATCGAGCAGCACATCCCAACCGGAACTGGTGCGGGAGACCTCAGTCGATTGGTTCGTTTCATCGATCACGGCAATGAGAAGGACGAGCAGGATCGACGCCGCATACCAATATCTGTTTAGGAAAGGTCTGGAAGAACCAAAAAACGCTCTTGCAGCGAAAACGGCCAGCAGGCCGTACTCGGTAAAATGCGCCGTCTTGCGGATAAAAGCATGGACGATGAGGAACGTGTCGGGCGACGCAGAAGGAAAGAAAAATTCAATGATCGGACGTATGAATTGCGACGTTTCGGCCATCGAGCCCTGGTTGCTCGATAGAAAAAAGACGACGCCCATCCACAAAACAAGAGGCGCGTAACGAATAAATCGCCCGCGCCGTCTTGAACTCACAAAAACATCTTCGGCCATTATTTGGGCAATTGTTTCATAATATCGCCCATCGACGTAAAGAGACCGTAACCATAAAAGACCATCCCGATAATTCCGAGAATCATCGGTATCAACCCGTCCTTCTTAACAAAAAAGAAAACAATTCCGGCAAGCGGCTGANNGACGATCGCCCAAATTACTTTCTCACCCGTACTTCCTCCCTTCTGAAAACTGAGAACCACAAACCAGACCACGCAAATCAGCATTAGCAGAGCGCCTACACCTATTACCATAAAGTCCTCCTGATTTTGATGTCGAAATCGAAAAAGAAAAAGCAGGCAAAAGCATATCTGAAATCAAACTCGATTTCAATTGTCTTTACCTGCCTGATGTTTCGAGTTCCGGCCTCGCCGGCTTTTTGTTGAAGACGGGCCAACTAAAGTTGGAACCCCGAACCTAAGCCGCTGCCGCGCCGGAGACAACTTCGATAATTTCCTTCGTGATCGCAGCCTGCCGGATACGGTTCATATTAAGCGTAAGCGTATCGATCAACTCACCCGCGTTTTTCGACGCCGAATCCATAGCCGTCATTCTTGAACCCTGCTCGGACGCGACCGACTCCAGCATCCCCTTGTAAATCTGCGTTTCAACCTGTTTTGGCAGAAGCTTTCCGAAGATCTCGGCAGCCGGCTGCTCGTAAATGTACTCGGCCTGCACGCCGCCGGCGTTCTCGTCGTCAGAGGCTGTTTTCGGGATCGGCAAAAGCTGCTCGATAACGGGCTTTTGCGAAAGTACCGTCTTGAATTCGGTAAAAACTATAAACACTTTGTCGATCGTCTCGTCCTCCGTAAACTTCTTGATAAGCCTGTGCGCGATATCGACAGCGTCGGCGTGGACGACCTGCCCGCTGCCCGTTAAACCGATGTATTCGTCAACGAATTTCACATTGCGGCGCTTGAAAAAATCGCGTCCCTTTCGCCCGACCGGAATCATTTCCGCCTCTTTTGACGAGTTCTCTTTTAGAAACGCCTGAGTTGCCTTGATGATGTTCGCGTTGAACGCACCGGCAAGTCCTTTATCAGCACTGATAAGCACAATCAGATATTTTTCGTCACCGCGCTCATCAAGCAGCGGATGCGAAAATTCGTCCGCGACCTTCGCGCTCAAACCGCCGAGCACCTCGCTCATTTTGCCCGCAAACGGGCGCGACGCCGTCACGCGGTCCTGTGCACGCTTCAATTTCGCAGCCGCCACCATCTTCATCGCTTTGGTGATCTGCTGCGTGTTCTTCACCGACTTGATGCGTCGGCGCATGTCTAACAAACTAGCCATATTCTAATCTAGGCCGCCGCGGCAGCCGTCGTTGCCCAACGCGTCGCCTTAAAATCCTCGACCGCTTCCTTCATCAAAGCCTTTAGATCGTCATCGATGCTCTTCTTTTCACGCATCGTGTTCAGAACACCCGGGTGCGATTTTTCCATAAATCCGGTAAGTTCTTCTTCGAACCGCTTCAGGTCTTCCACCGCAACATCATCCGCGAGGCCGTTGGTAACCGTCCAGATTATGAGCACCTGTTTTTCGACTTCCATCGGTTGATACTGTCCCTGTTTCAGGATCTCCGTTAGCCGTTTGCCGCGTTCAAGCTGGTCCTGCGTCGATTTATCGAGATCGGAGCCGAACTGTGCAAAGGCCGCCAGTTCGCGAAACTGAGCAAGATCGATACGCAATGTACCGGCGACCTGCTTCATCGCCTTGATCTGGGCCGAGCCGCCGACACGCGAAACCGAGTTGCCCACGTTGATAGCGGGCCGAACGCCCGAGTTGAACAAATCGCTTTCCAAAAAGATCTGGCCGTCGGTGATCGAGATAACATTCGTCGGAATATACGCCGAAATGTCGCCCGCCTGCGTTTCGATAATAGGAAGCGAGGTCAACGAACCGCCGCCGCGTGCATCCGACATCTTTGCGGCGCGTTCGAGCAGGCGTGAGTGGAGATAAAAAACGTCACCCGGATAAGCCTCTCGGCCCGGTGGACGCCTCAGAAGGAGCGAAATTTCGCGGTAAGCGGCGGCCTGCTTCGAAAGATCGTCATAGATTGTCAAAGCGTGGCGTCCGTTATCGCGGAAATATTCGGCCATCGCGCATCCCGAATACGGTGCCAAAAATTGCATCGCCGCCGGATCCGAAGCCGTCGCCGAAACCACGACCGTGTAATCCATTGCTCCGAAATCCTCAAGCTTCTTAACAACCTGTGCCACGGTCGAAGCCTTCTGACCGATAGCGACATAAACGCAGATAACGTCCTTGCCTTTCTGGTTAATGATCGTGTCGATCGCAACGGCCGTTTTACCCGTCTGGCGGTCGCCGATGATAAGCTCACGCTGGCCGCGACCGATCGGCACCATTGCGTCAATGGCTTTCAAACCGGTCTGTAACGGCTCTTTAACGGGCTGGCGGTCGATAATTCCCGGGGCAATTCTTTCAACCGGATTATAGGCATCCGTAACGATGTCGCCCTTGCCGTCAATCGCGTTTCCGAGAGCATCGACAACGCGGCCGATCATTGCATCGCCGACCGGTACGCTCATGATGCGCTTTGTCCGCTTAACTTCGTCGCCTTCTTTGATCTTCTGGAAATCACCGAAAAGCACCGTGCCGACCTTGTCTTCCTCAAGGTTAAGGGCCAGCCCGCGAACGGCGTAAGGAAATTCGAGCAACTCGCCCGCCATAACCTTTTCCAGCCCGTGGATCTCGGCAATACCGTCGCCGACCTTGATCACAGTCCCCACTTCGTCGACCGTCATGCTCGAATCGAAATTCTCAATCTGGGCACGAATGATTTCGTTAATTTCGTTAGCTTTAATTGCTTCCATATCTTTTTGCGTGAAGCGTCAATCGTAATTCGTAAATCGCCACGCGTTCTTCCTCGATTTACGATTCACGATTCACGATTTTCGATTTACGAACCGATCATTTCTTCTTTAAGATTCTCTAATTGCGTTCTGACCGAGCCGTCATATACGGTCGAGCCGATCTGTGTCACGACGCCACCGATAATTCCAGTGTCTATACTGAAATCCGGTTTGACCCGTTTGCCTGTCAGCTTTTCAAGATTCGATCTCAATTCGGCTTTTTCCTTTTCGGACAACTCGCGGGCGGATGTCACCTTCGCAAGCACGTTGCCGCTTCTTTCTTCCAAAACGGCTGCAAAGCGCGTGTTAATGTCGCCAAGCTCTGTCAGCCGGCTGTTGCGCAGCAGAACGCGTAAAAAATTCGCGGTCGTTTTGCTTGGCCGCGTTTTCGCGATCAGGTCTTCTAATATGTTCTCTTTGTCGAGGTGGGCGATCGAAGGGTTGCGAAAGACCGTCTGCAAATTCTCATTTGCGTTGATCAGTTGCTCCCATGCGAGCAATTCGCCTTTTACGGTTTCGGTTTCACCGGTTTTCAGGACGACGTCGGCAAGCGCGCTTCCATATCGGCGGGCAATAGTTTCAAGACTCATCTCAGCTTAAACCTCCGATCGAAGTGATTCCCGCGTTGACAAGCTGTGCGTCTTTCGAAGCGTCGATCTGTGCCCGGAGTTTCTCTTCCGCCAGGCGAATGCTCTCTTCAGCGGAATATTTTCGAAGCTGAGCTTTCGTTTGTTTTGTCAGGCGGGCAACTTCGCCGCTTGTCTGTTCCCGCAGCTTCGCGACTTCAATTTCGGCTTGCTCGGCCAAGCGTACCTTCTCCGCTTCGGCCTCTTCGTTCGCTTTTTTCAAGACCGCGGCTTTCTCAGCTTCAAGCGCCGCAAGCTTCGCCTCGGCCGACGTTAATTGCGCCAGTGCCGCTTTCTTTTCTTCCTCGGCTTTGATCAGTTCAGCTCTTATCGCGTCGCGCTTTGCCTTGAAAGCTTCGTTCAAAGGCTTTTTGAGCAAATAGATCAACAGCCCGACAAAAATGCCGAGGTTGACAAATTTCCAAAGCTCAAATCCGGGATAGTTAAAGTACTTATCGTACGTACTTTGGCCGCCCTCGGTTGATAACATCAAAGCAAAACTGTAAATAAAACCCAACATAAACTATAGGCCGTGCCGACTCTAAAAACTCCCACTCCTGGTTTGAGGAGGGGTGCCGATGCTTCATCGGCGGGGTNNGGCCCGTCGCTGCCTCGAGACTTCTCGATCGTAACAATAGCCAGCTAAAGCTGGAACTCCAAACGCGTAACCCTGAGCTAAATTCTTAAAATATTCGCCGCGATCTTGTCAGCCATTTCCTCGGCTTCATGGGCAATTGCTGCTTTGGCTTCGTTCGTCTGATCCTGCAATTGCTTCTTCTCGTCCGCAAGGGCCTGCGCCGTCTCTTCCTTCGCTGTCGCGATCTTCGTCTGCCGCTCCGCGATCGCCTCGGCCCGCAGCTTTTCAATCACCTGATAGCCTTCGCTTCGTGCCTCAAGCATCGATTTGTTATAGCGGCCTTGCTTTTCGGCAACATCCTTCAGGATCGTTTCGGCCTCGCCGCCAGCACCGCCTTTATGCTTTTCGCGCGACTCGATAACCCGGTTGATCGGACGGAAAAAAGTCCGGTTCAAGACCCAGATCATGATCAGGATCAATGCAATGTGTATGAATAAAGTGCCGTCCGGGAAAAGCTGGATCGATTCTTCGGCAAAAGCCAGCAAAAACATATATTTCTTAAACTATTATCGCAATAAAAATGGTCTTAAAAATCGTTCGATGCTCAAAACATATAACACTATCACGCGCTATATTGAGGGTCAAGGCAACGAATTGCCTCATCAAAAAACCACACGAAAAGGGTTATAGTTGCGTCATTTAAGAAACCACATGAAATAAGTTGGGAAAATCTTCAATGTTTGGTGGTAGGCATTGGAGGTAAGGATGAGGTTAACGATGAAGGCAAGGCGAGAGGTGATTGCTGTGACGGCCGGTTGACGTAAAGCTTTTGCAGAAGGAACTGGCAGCTGTTTCTTTAGAAATTTCGAACTAAAAGGGCTAAGATGTCGTAAAATAGTTTCGACGATGGCTACTAAATTCGATACAAATCCGCTCGATCCGGACTTTCCGGAAAAAGCCAAAGCGCAAACGGCCGCAGTTTCCGGTTATACCGCACCGCCGAAAACTCCTTATAAGACGGCCGAATTTCCAACCGCGCCATCCAGCGTCACCGAGGAGGAAACGCGGCGCTTTGCCGAGGCGGATTTTCAGGCATATTGGCAGCAGAATCCTCAGCCGGTAGGATTTTATCAGCCGCCTGACCGGGCCGCGATGAACGCCGCGTCGGGCCGCAAGGTCGCAAAGGTCGGGATGCCGGAAAAATTCCTGATCGGCTTGCCGTACCTGCCCTATATAGGTTTGGTTGCGGGGTTGATCCTTTTACTCGTCGTTCCGAAAGCGGAAACAAAAGTTCGCTTTCACGCGGCTCAGGGGCTTGCCGCCCATGTAGCAATTTGGATAATTTCAGCAATTTTGAATTTTGCCGGGGGCTTTGCCGAATTTGCAGGAGATATATTTTCTCTCGTAACCGCAATCATGCTTATCGTTTCCGCGATCAAAGCATGGAAGGGCAAGCCGGTCCACATCGAGGCGGTCGACGACCTTACCAACTGGCTAGAAGAAAAGATCGGCCCAATAAAATCATAAATCTTACCGCGAGGATGCGTTTATGTATTGTTCAGGCTGCGGAACAAAAATTCAACCAGAACTCAATTACTGCAACCGCTGCGGCAACCCGGTGGGAAAAAGCAACGCCGATTCTGTTGCCGAAAATCTTTCTCAGGCGGTTGGTTATGTGGGTGGGTTC
>DLHV01000144.1:24762-33726 GCA_002483395.1 Chloracidobacterium sp. UBA7659
AAAGAAAGCGCTTGAAAGGGCCGCAGATACGAACGACCCTCCGCCCGCGTACCTGCGTCCAGTGACTACTTCCCAACTTCAAGAACCCGCGGAGCCCGGAAATAGTGTTACAGAACACACGACGAAAACGCTTGACGAGGTTCTCGTAGAAAGAAAATGAATTCTTTTCTCTCGCGCTCTCGCGGCAAACACGCTAATCGGCTAACGCTTTACCTCTGGTTTCGATAACAAACGGAAGTAGAAATATTCCGATGATCGGAACGATCCCAACCCAAAACAGCACACCCATCGCGCTATCCAAGGCGTTTGCTCCGCTCGCGGCGATACTTCCGACGAGAAACGGTCCGAATGCCGCCACCAAACGGCCGACATTGTATGTAAACCCGGCACCCGTACCGCGAAGCCGCGTCGGGAACAGCTCCGGCAGGTAATAGGTAAAGCTTCCGAACACGCCAAAGACGGTTAGCCCGATCGGGAAATACATATACAGACGTGTGTGTGGTTCGAGACCCAGCCCGAATGCCGCCATTATCGAGGCTGCGGCCGCGAGATAATAAATAAAGAACATTTTCTTGCGGCCGAGCAATTTTGAGGCAGGAATGGTGAGCAGCGTACCTATCAACCCACCGAGATTAAAGCTGTTCGTAGCGGTTTTGACCCATTGCTGTCCCATAGCCTCGGCCGCCGACGCGTCAAGGGCAAGAAGCTGGGCTTCGCGCATTGCAAGCCCTTTCGCAACGACGGGAATAAACGCGTTGCAGCTCCACCACATGATAAGTGCCGTAACTGCCATTAAAAAGCCACTGATCGTGATTCTCAGATAAGCCGGGCTGAAAAGCTCCGACAGCTTTGCCCGGCTTTCGGCAGCGACCTTCTGCCAACGTTCGGGTTCTTTGACAAACAGACGCACGACAAAAGCGGCTGCGGCCGGGATCAAGCCGCACAAGAAGACGTATCGCCAGGAAACGGCCGGATCATTAAAATAAACACCGGTGATCTGAAACGTAACAAATGTCGCGAGAAACAGTCCCATCGGCGCCGATGTGTAGAGCAATGCANNCCCGCCTCGACACGCCGTTTTTCGGGCACGACCTCCGCAACCATGGCCGCACCCGCCGCCCATTCGCCGCCGATCCCGAGGCTCGCGACGATGCGGCACGCGAGCAAAACCCAAATGTTCGGTGCAAAGGCGCACGCTGCCGTTCCAAGCGAATAAATCAGCATCGTCAACAGCAGCGTTTTTCTGCGGCCGATGCGGTCGGCGACCTTACCGAAAACAACACCGCCGACCGCCCAGCCGATCAATAGGACAGAGGTCAAAATGCCTGTCCATTGCAGTGTCGCCGCCNNGAGCCGATCTCCAAACCGAGCAGGGTCGGAACGGCGTTCGGGGCGACGTAGTTGAACAGAAGGCCGTCAAAAACGTCGAATCCCCAGCCTAGCCACGCGGCAAAAATAACCGTCCATTGATAGCCGTTCATATCGAGCAGCGTGCGCCGCGGCATTTCGGAAACTGAATTCATGGTTTAGTTTTGAGCTGTGATAATCTACGCGCATAATACTATGGAAAGCGAAAAATCCTTACAGGAAACCTACTCGCCCAACGGGATTTGCTTCGGCTGCGGGCCGGCAAATGAAAAAGGCCTGCATATCCGCAGCTTTGTCGAAGGCTCCGATGTTGTTGCGGAATGGCGGGCCGAAGCTCATCATGAGGCATTTCCCGGCATTCTGAACGGAGGCATAATCGGAGCATTGCTCGATTGCCATTCGAATTGGGCCGCGGCCTACTTTCTGATGAAAAACAACGCGAAAACGGAGCCCGACTGCACCGTGACGGCTGATTTTCACGTCAAACTCCTGCGCCCGACGCCGAGCGATGCCTTGATACATCTTCGGGCGAGGGTCGTTGAATCAACCTTGGAAAAAGCGATTGTCGAAGCCGAGCTGATAGCAAACGACAAGGTCTGTGCCACCTGCCGCGGAACGTTTGTCGCCGTCAAAGAAGGCCATCCGGCTTATCATCGCTGGTAGGAAGTGTGCCCACGAAACACACGAAAGACGCGAAAAAATCCTATTTCTTTTTTTCGCCTGTTTTGTGTGTTTCGTGGGCAAAAATCTTTTGGAGTTGGCGTTCAAATTCTTCGCCCAAACCCAACTTTTCGAGCCACGCCATTTGTTCGGCCATTAAACGCGGCAGGTGGACAACATCGGACAAGGCGTAATCCACCAGTTCACCTGTCCAGATCCCATCCCACGCACGGTTGAATTTTGCCCGCTGCGATTTGTCCAGATCGACCGCAAAATAACGGTAAAGCGTTTCAGCGAGAGAGGCAGATTGGTTCGCACCACGCGTCAGGACCTTTTCGGCGATCATCGTGTCGAACACATTCTCTACCGAATAGCCATTAGCATTTAAAAATTCGAGATCGAATTTGGCGTTGTGAAAGATCTTGATAACGCCCGCGTCTTTAAGAATTCCAGCAAGATCACCGAGTTCGACGCCTTCGCTTATGGGAACGAGGACGTTGTAACTGCCGTCCGAAAATTGCACCGAAAAAAGCCGTCCATGCTTTGCACTCAATCCCGATGTTTCGGTGTCGCAACCAAGAACAGCAGCGGCCGAAAGGCGCTCGAAAGCCTGCTCTATCTCAAGTTTGGTTCTTGCCACAAAAACTTCCACGATTCGATTGTAAGGTAGTCAACAGAAACGCGAAAATATACTATGCTGATTGGTGAAAGGTTTTGCGGCCGACCGCGAAAGTTATTTTGAAACAATGTCCACGATACTCACCGAAACAGAAGTTCGGGTTCTTGGCAGCCTGGTTGAAAAGCAACTGACGACGCCTGAATATTACCCGCTCACGCTAAATGCTTTGACCGCCGCGTGCAATCAAAAAAGCAATCGCGATCCGGTGATGTCAATCGGCGAAACCGCTATCCTCGCCGCTATCGACAGCCTGCGCGACAAAAACCTCGTCTATCTCTATTACGGCAGTACGAGCCGGACGGTGAAATACAAACACATGCTGCCGAGTGTTTACGAGCTTGAGCCGCCTGCAGTTGCCGTTATTGCGTTGTTGTTATTGAGAGGCCCGCAGACGGTCGGTGAACTCCGCGGACGTTCCGATAGGCTCTACGAATTCTCCGGTCTCGGTGAAGTGCAGGAAACGCTTGATGATCTTGCCGGCCGGAGCGAGCCGCTCGTGCTAAAGCTTGAACGCCAGCCCGGACAGAAGGAAGCCCGCTACTTGCATCTGCTATCGGGCGAAGTCGATTTGACGGCTTTGAATATTGTTCGCGAGCATCATTCGGGAGGCTCAGGGTCGAACGAACGCATCGAAAAGCTCGAACAGGAGGTAGAACGGCTCATCAGTGAACTTACGTCATTCCGCACGACGTTCGATGAGTTTAGAAAGCAGTTTGATTAGATAGCCGCCACAGTCAATGTCCCGTCAGGTGGAAATCCAAAATTGATTTGAGCGCGGGAAGGTCGATCGGTTTATAAATTACGCCGGAACAGCCTGCATCGCGGGCTTGGTCGCTGACATCGCGATAGGCTGTGACAACCACAATTGGCACTCCGCCAAGATTTTTGATGCCTTTAATGATAGTGGCGGTCGATAAGCCGTCCAGAAGCGGAAGGCCGATGTCCATTAGTATAAGGTCGGGATGATACTGCTCTGCCTTTTCGATCGCTTCGTAAGCACCCGCTGCCTCGATCACCGAATAGCCTTCCTGCTCGATCATGTGCCGCATCATTATCCGGCTGTCCTCGTAATCCTCGACCAGTAATACCTTTTTTTGCATTTTACCCCCCGGCTCGTTCTGAAAAACAATGTTTTTATTCTAAGCTGTCCGGCGCCGGAATGCAAAAAGCCAGATCTAAATGTGCAATCGCGAGGTAATGTTTAATGGTTGGTTGGCTATCGACAAAGCATTTTGGGCGTCCTGAACCGAGATGGTAAAGTTCCAGACGCCTTTTAGCCTTGCTCGCCCGCGAATTACGCCGCTGGCAGTGTCCAGCCACAATCCGGGCGGCAGCGTCCCCGACGTAACCGACCAAACATAACTGCCCGAACCGCCGGTGGCTTGCAAAGGTTGGTCATAAGGCCGGAACCGGATGGCATTCGACAGGCTAGTGGTAACAATTTGCATCGGTGCCGTCGCCGCAAATTCAAATGCGCCAATATCCAAGGCTCCGCTTACCGGACGTCCTTCGCTAGTTTGGTGTTTCACATATTGCCGAACGATATTGTTACCAGGCAGGGCGTCAGGATTCAGGGTGGTTCCAGCGTTTACGGCCTGTCCATTTGATAAAAGGCGAAAATCCTGGTTCGCGAGATCAACAAATCCGGGCGCCGTGCCGATGATGAAACTGCTACCGCCTGTCACAGTACCATCAAACGCCCCTTCAAATGAATTTCGCCAGCCCGATTTCGACCAATTATTTGCATGTGACAAGGTGCCGTTTTCGGCAAGCATCGCGAGGGTCGTGCCGGCGTTGACGGTGTAGAAGATGTTGTTTCGGGCGTCACAGGTTTCCTCGTTGGTCGATAGTCTAAAGATCACAGTATTGCCCGATCGGGTGGAGACGATCGTGTTGTTATAAAAATAAAGTGTGCCTTTGCGATAGTCGGCCGTAGTACCGCTGTCGCCGCCGTAATGCGTCGTCTGGTTATTGCCGCCATCGGGTTTGATAAGCACGTTGCCGTAAACGAATGTCTTGTGATAATCCGGTGAATTGAGAATCAAGATGCTGTCCTCGCCATCGACAAGATCGAAATTGCGGTTGCCGCCTTCGATCCAATTGTAGCGAGCGACGAATCCGGCTGAGCGGTCCTTAAGGTTGTTGCCGCCCGCCCCCGCCCGCAGCGGCCCGAAGCGGTTGTATTGATATGTAATGCCGATCGCGGCGGTGTAGTTATTGTGTTCGAAGGCGCTTCCCGAATTGCCGTTACCATAGATGTAGTTGCCTTCGACGAGAATGTTGCGTGACGGGTCGGTGTCCGACGAGCCAATAAAAAGCCCGTTGCCGCCGTCTGTGATGATGCAGTTGCGAATCGTCAGATCTTCGGCCTTTTCGACATAGATCGACGCAGCATTTTGCGCGTAAGCCTGTATCTGGCCGTTAAACCGCGTGAATTGATAACCCTGAAAAGCTCCGCGAACTTCGAGATTTTCGATCGTGATATATTTCGGCATCGTATCCGCGGGCGTATATTGCTCCGCCGATCTTTATCGTGCCACGGTTTTCGTTCCAGTAATTTAGATTAATCGGCGTCGTTGCACCGTTCCCATCGATTACGGGCCGTTCGCCGTTTAGGGCCGGTCACGCCGCGGATCGTTATCGGCTGAGCTTCTGTCCCCTGACGGCAAATCACCCATTTTTCCTTGTACGCCGTTGCCTTCCAATAGATCAGAACCGTATCGCCTGGTTGAAGTGTTGCCCACGGAACCTCGGCGATAGTGTCCATGGCCGTGTTCGGTTTGACCTCGTATGTCGTGCCGAACGAATTGAACGCAGCGAGAAGCACAAAAGACACGATGATGAGTAGCTTTTTCATAATTGGTACTGGCATTAATGAAATGCCCGACGCGGCGCCGGAAGGTATTTGGGCCGCTAACAATAAGAAAAGATCAATTCTTGTTTAGTTTCATCATTGTTTAACATTATAGCACTATATTCGAAATACATCAGTCAGTTGCCCGTTGACGTTGTGAAAAATGTGTGGCGGGATTATTATCGGCGCGCTGCTAAAAAATCAGTTGGAGGGTGTGTTATGACTTTAGAAAGCTTACGACACTTTTTCGCGTGGTGTTGCCGTTATAAACTACGTTGTGCTGCTTCTGTGGTGTGCCCTTTCCGTATGGGCGCCCGGATGGGCAAGCGGTATTGCGGCAAAATGGTTCGGCGTGCAGGTGGAGAAATTCAACTCACTCAATTATGCCGGGATCTCGTTTTACAAGCTGTGCATAATGCTGTTTAACTTGGCTCCGTATCTCGCCCTACGCATAATGGGGTAAAGCAAAAAGGAGAAAGATTTTCGCTTTCTCCTTATGGGTCAATTGTCAAATTGTCTAGTTTCCGCGTTTGCGGACGCCGATCTTCATCTGTACCAGTTCCTCGACCGTAACGTTCGGTTCTTCGGCTCGTGCCTGGCGAATAAATTCGGAATCTATCTTGAAAATACGGAATTTGACTACGTCTTCGGCACTGAGGTTGGTGAAACCTTCGCTTTTGAGTTGATTAAGGAATTCGGGGGTAACCTTGAAAATGCTGAATTTGACCAGACTCTCAAAATTTTCGGATCCAAAACCCATTTCGCGTATCTTTCGGACGAATTCTGCATCGATCTTGAAAATACGAGCCTTAACCAGATCTTCAAGGTCAAGATTTGGAAAACCTGTCGCCTTCATTTCCGCCATAAACTGCGGCGTGATCTTGAAGATAACCGCCTTGAACAGATCGTCCACATCCAGCGGACCGAAGTCAGCGGATTTCAGGTCGTCCGCGAATGCGGTTGTTAAATTCAACGTCGCCGCCGTAAACAGACGGTCATCAACGTCTTGCGATCCGTGTTTTGAAGATTTTGCAAAATCAAAACCGCGGCTTCGCATTGCTTCGACAAAGCTTTGATTTCCCGTAAAGCGAAATGTCCCTGAGCCGCGGCCGTTTACAAAAGCGCCTTCGCATTCGATCGTTCCCGCTTCGCGAACCAGTCGGAAGCTGACTTTACCATTTTGTGTCAAATCGCGATTTAGGCCTTGCAGTTCTTCGTAGGCAAAACTAGATCCATGCTGGTTCTTTCCACCCCTCTCGGACTTCCTTTCAAACGAGAGATGAACTTTGTCAGACTTTTCCTTCTTTGTTTCCGCGGTCCATTCGCCCGTAATTACAGATTGAGCGACAATTACATATGACCCGAAAACAATAAAGATAAGTGCGAAATTGAATAGTCCGATCGGTAGATTTTTTTGCATGAGTTCCTCCAGCTTCTGAAAATGTTTGTAAGATTTGCTTTACAAAAGAGGAACACCGTTGAAGAGGTATTTGTGACAGAAATCTCTGCAGTTCGATATCCGGATCTAAATAGGTTCGTACGGCGCGGAAGTAATCCTCTAGCTCGCCAAGTCATCAAACGCTTTATCACTGAACTTAAAGTGCCTTTCGTCCGGGTTGCTGGCGGCGCCGAGCCGCTCATAGAAACTAATGGCAGGCTCGTTCCAATCCAGTACCTGAAAATCAATGCGTTCCGCTCCCGCCATTTTCGCCATTTGCGCGATCTTTTTGAGCATCGTTTCACCGACGCCCTTGCCCCTATAATTACTGTCGATAAAAATATCCTCGAGATAAATTCCACACTGGCCTCGAAAACTGGCAAAACTCTTGTAAAACAGAGCGTAGCCGATCATTTTCTCATCGTCGAAGGCAGTTATTCCTTCGACGAACGCCCCGTCGTGAAACATTGCGGCGGCGAGCTTATCCTGGGTTATCTCGCAGTAGTGGCCAAGTTTCTCGTATTCGGCAAAATCGCGCATTAGAGTTACGATCCCTGTACAATCGTGCTGGGTCGCCTTCCTGATTTCTATACTCATATTAAAAACCGCACTTGATTCTTAATCTTATCAAGTGCGGCAACGACATCCAATTATTGGTTAATGCTAAGGTTTTTTTCTTCCGGTCGCTTTGGGTGGAGCTTGCGCCTTCAGCTTTTGTTCGGTCTTCAAATACTCGACCGTGTCCTTAACGCTTTGTTTGAACTCCTGAACCTGCTTCGAGTCCGTCGGAAGAATGGCGACCGTATCAGCATACTTCTGCATATAGTTTAATCCTTCCTGAAGCTGTTCTTTATTGGCCGGTTCGACAGAAGTGCCGAGCGCGACAAGAGACAAGCCCAGCGAGGCCATCACTTCATTATTGTCCGGGGTAGTTTCCAGAACTGATTTGTATGCCGCGATAGCCTTGTCGAATTCGCCGGCTGCCCGCATTATGTCGCCGAGCGTAACTTTCACGCTTGTTTTCTTGGCTGCGTCNNGTCCGGTTCGAGCGCGGTCAACTCCTCGGCGACAATGGCAGCCTGAGCCGTTTTGGACGAATCAATGCCGGTAACGGCTTTGAGGCGATGTACTTCCAACGCATTCGTCAGCAGTTCCAAGGTTAGATTCGTGCGGTTTTTCTGATCGGCCGGTTCTGTCGGGGCGGGTGCCGCTTTAATGACGGCCATCGCTTGATCAAAAGCTCCAAGACCTTCGTCAAAATCCCTATTCGCCGTGTCATATTTAGATTTTCTCGATGCGAGATCTGTTGATTTGGCACCTTCGATGTAGCTATCGTAGCCCCTGGCTTTAAGAGCAACCATTTTGCCGTTCAACATTACCGGCGTGCTGCCCACAAAATCCGGAACCGCAGCGACTCCCTCACTAAATTTAGCAATTGCAAGTTCGTAATGCNNGTCTTAGCCTTAAGAGCAGCTACACCTTCCGAATTCGCTTTACCTGCGATCGCATCACCTTCTTGAAGCTTCTTATTTTTCTCGTTTATCTCTGCATTCTTTTTGAGCAACTCTTCCCGCTCTTTTTTCTGAGCGGCGGTCAACTCGCCGGAAGGGAGTTTAACTGCGGCAGCCAAAGCCTCACGGACTTCGGCTTCCGTCAGCTTGCGGCCATCTCCTTCCTCGACAAAGATCACAATGTTTTCACGGCCGGCTTTAACGCCCGGCTGNNGCTCCGCTCACCGCAAGGGCAAAAGTCTGGCCCGGCGGAAATCCAACGAAGCTAAACTCCCCTTTTTTATTGGTTTTGGAGGAAGGTGGACTCCCTTTTGCTGTATCGGTGCGGTAAACGTCGACCACGGCGTCTGCAACCGGAACCATCGTTCCATCGGTCTTTTTAAGTTTGACTTCGCCACGAACAGGGGCGGTTTGAGCATTTGCTGTGATATGTCCTGCAAGAAATACGGCGGAT
>DLHV01000014.1 GCA_002483395.1 Chloracidobacterium sp. UBA7659
AGAGACAAACCGAAGATCGACGATCAGACCGAAGACGAGGAACGCACGGTCAAGACCGAGGGCATTTTCGTAAAATGCCCTGAGTGCGAAAGCCCTCTGTACACGCGCGAACTGGACGAATCGCTTCAGGTTTGCACGCATTGCGATTACCATTTTCGGCTGCCTGCACGCGACCGGCTTGCCTCGTTATTCGACGACGGCAAATACGAAAGGCTTGATGAGGAAGTAATGTCGGCTGACCCGCTTGAGTTTGTCGATACCAAGCCGTACAAGGAACGGATCGAGGCGGCGAAATTGTCCTCCGGCTTGCCCGAAGCGATCGTTTCCGGCTCAGGCAAAGTTGGCGGCCATTTGGTGTACGCAGGAGCGATGGATATGTCGTTCATTGGCGGATCGATGGGTTCCGCAGTGGGTGAAAAGATAACGCGGCTGATCGAAAGGGCGTTGGAAAATCGCGGCGCCGTCGTAGTATTCTCGGCATCGGGCGGGGCACGGATGCAGGAAGGCACGCTGAGCCTGATGCAAATGGCAAAGATCTCGGCCGCGCTTGCGATGCTGCACGACGCACGCCTGCCGTTCATTTCAATACTTACCGACCCGACGACCGGCGGCGTTACGGCTAGCTTTGCGATGCTTGGCGACGTCATTCTTGCCGAACCAAAGGCCCTGATTGGTTTCGCCGGCCCCCGCGTCATCGAACAGACGATCCGACAAAAGCTCCCCAAAGGCTTTCAACGAAGCGAATTTTTGCTCGAACACGGCATGGTCGATCAGGTCGTCGACCGCCGCAAAATGAAGGAAACCATCGAGCGGATGCTGGATTTTATGATGAACAAATCCATAGCAGCCTAATTTCGAATATGTTAAGAGACGTATTGATTGAACTATACGAACGCGATCTGGGCCGTCTGAAGGCTGAGATAGGGCAGTATTCGGATGATGCCGACCTTTGGAAGGTGAGCGGCGGGATTACAAATTCAGCCGGGAATTTGGCGCTGCATCTTACCGGCAACCTAAAACACTTTATCGGAGCGGTGCTGGGCGGCTCGGGTTTTGTGCGGGATCGCGACGCTGAGTTTTCGACGTCAG
This sequence comes from Chloracidobacterium sp. UBA7659, assembly GCA_002483395.1. GTDB lineage: Bacteria > Acidobacteriota > Blastocatellia > Pyrinomonadales > Pyrinomonadaceae > OLB17. The sequence goes on from DLHV01000014.1 coordinate 1,090, forward strand.
GCATTTCGCGGAATGAGTTGCTCGCCGACATTGACGCCACGGCCGCTGTTTTGAAAGCTACGCTCGAAAAATTGACCGACGAAGATCTTGCGAGTTTATACCCGATCGAGGTTTTCGGAGAACCACTGACGACCGCCTTTTTCCTCACCCACCTGACCACGCATTTCACTTATCACCTCGGACAAATCAACTATCACCGGCGGCTTTTATCGGGTGACTGATATTCGGGAACAATTGATTTCGATAGGTTTTCATCACCGGAAAACAAACTCAAATCGGGCCGAAGCACAAGCGTTTCAGAGCGGATCGACTGAATGATTTTCACCTTCAATCCGTTCTCAATCGACGTGATTTGTTCCTGAATGTTCTCGCTTTTCCCGTAAAGCTCCCATGTTTCAAAACCGAGCAAGATCATGAGCTCATTGATCTCGCCGCCGTCAATCTTTTTGAAAGCCAACAGATAAGAAATGTCCGAGTTGTTGGCGTAACCCGCTCGGAGACGATTAACAACCTGTACGCCGCTGCCGATATCCGAAACCTTTAGAGTTATCATTCGCAAAACCACCGATTTGGATTTCAGTGACTGAGGAGTGCCGATGCTCTGAGATTTTAGGAAAGTGACTTTGTAAACCGACTGCAGCTCGGCGTAGGGAAAAATATTCAACAGCTTGTCGGCCATATCTTCATTTGGACTTGTGGGGCGGTCGAACTCGCTCCAGTAATGGTCGAAAGTGGCGTTTATAAATTGCCCGGCACGCGGGCCGGACCCGATCTGCCAGCCGTGCCATTCCCATGATTCGCGAGATATTTTCCGCCATTGTAAATGTCTCTTATAACCGAGCTGAAAGGCTGCTTCCTGGCCCGGATAAGGCCGCCACACGGCGAGCTCGGCGATGCGATTGTCCTGAGCGATTACCGTATTAGTGAACAGAATTGTAAAAAGAATAAATCGTTTCATCTGATATTTCAGGAACGATCAAAAGGTTCGTTCCGCCAAACCTCCAAAAGTTTCTCTTGCGCGATGTGATAAGCGTTCAGGGAATTCCGATTCAGGACCGCAATTCCTTTTTGAGTATCTTACCCGTCGCGCTCATGGGCAGTGCCTCAACAAATTCGACGTGTCTTGGACATTTGTAGGTCGCGATCCGTTCTTTTGTCCACGCCATCAGCTCGTTTTCGGTGACCGTTATCTCTTCCTTCAAAACCACGACGGCCTTCACTGCTTCGCCCATTTTCTCGTCCGGATAGACAAAGGTAGCCTTGCCCGGAAAAGTGCGGGCGCTGTTTTCGAGAATAACAGCGAGGTTCAACATATTCGTCAAAATTGGTAAACGAGAGCATTGCAGTGCATGCCGGCGCCGACCGAGGCCATAACCGACACTTGTCCGTCCAGTATACGGAAGCGGTCGAGTTTTTCCCGCCTGATGAGATCGAGCATGGTAGGGATCGTTGCGACAGACGTATTTCCCAAAAACTCGATTGTCGAAGGGATTTTTCCGGCAAACGTATCTTCAGGAACGCCGTAAATTTCAGCCAGATTCTTCGCTATCGCGCACAGCATTTTCGCATTAGCCTGGTGAAACAAAAAGATATCTACCTCACCAATTCCGACGTTCGCTTTATCGAGCGCGTCTTTTATCACCCGCGGGACCCATTTCGTGGCGTATTTGTAAACCTCGCGGCCGTTCATGTGAAAATAGCACGAACCCTCAACACCCTTCTTATTCGATTCGCCGAGATAAATTATCCGGTTGTCGTCCTGCCCGTGCGAGAAGGTCGAATAGGAGACAATCCCGGTCGCATCCCCGTCTGATTTCGAAACGACGCAGGCTCCGCATCCGTCTGCCAGGATCATCGAGTCGACATCATGCGGATCAAGCATCCGCGAAGCGACTTCCAGTCCGGCGACCAAAATATGCCTCCCGTCACCACACCTGATCGTTTGATGTGCCTGAATCACGCCCTGAAGCCAGCCGGGACAGCCAAAAAGGACATCGTAGGCAAAACATTCATGGTTCGTGCAGTTCAGCGCGTTCTTTAATGACGCGGCGAGGTTCGGAACGGTATGAAAAGCATTTGTTTGTGGGACCATGTTGCCCGCGTTGTGGGCGACGATAATTCCCGACAGCTCGTTTACGTCAAGCCCGGCGTCATCGACCGCGAGCCTCGAAGTGTCGGTCATTATCTGAATCGAATCCTGATCGAATGGAACATACCGCCTTTCTCGAATGCCGGTGATCGATTGAAGTTTCTCCAAAATTTCTGCGTTGATTTTCTCGATTCTAACTCCGCTGCGGTCGTAAAATTCATGCGATTCGAAATGCGAGTTTGGAATCCGCATTTCCGGAATTACGCTTCCTGTGCCAAGAATTACAGAATTTGTCGTCATCTTGAATCCGATAAACAATTTGACCGATCGGTTGGAATGTAAGGCTTTTCTCACACTTTACGCCCAATCATCAAAAAATCAAATGTTTGGTTGTCAACGCCTTCCAGGATATTCAAGAATGTTCGAAGTGAATTTTGACAAATCAGTACAATATCTCTATTCGCTCGGCAACGAAGTCGAGGCGATGAAACTCGGTCTTGAAAATATTCGCACGCTCCTCGCTGCACTGGGCGCCCCCCAAAACAACTATCTAAAAGTCCAGGTCGCGGGCACAAATGGAAAAGGCTCGGTCTGCTCGTTTTTGAATTCGATCTGCGTGCGTGCGGGAATAAAAGTAGGTCTCTATACCTCTCCGCATCTGGTTTCCGTTCGGGAGCGAGTGAAGATCGAAGGGATTGATATCAGCGAGGAAGCGTTTGCCCGGTATGCTTCACGGGTTAGGGAAACGGCAGAAACGCTGGTTACCATCGGCGAGCTTGAAACTGTACCGACATTTTTCGAACAGGTAACCACGACAGCTCTGATCGCATTTGCGGAAGAAAAGGTTGAACTCGCAATTCTCGAAACCGGCCTTGGCGGGCGTTTTGACGCGACAACCGACGCCAGTGCCGAGATCGCCGCTATCACTGCTATCGACTTCGATCATCAGCAATACCTGGGCGAAACCCTGGCCGAGATCGCGGCCGAGAAGGCGGCGATCATCAGGCCGGATTCAAAAGTCGTTGTCGCCGCGCAAAATGAAGACGCGATGCGGGTTATCATGGCGGTCTGTGGTGACTTCGGTGTTTCGCCGAACTTAGCGGATGGGATGACGGTGGTTCCGACAGGCGGAAACACGACCGGTAGGGAGTGTGTAAAGATTGCGCGAGAGTGGGATTTCAGCAAAGAAGAAACACCCTCCCTACGGGTCGGGTTTCTGCCCGTGTCGCCGATCGCCTTTGAGACAGCTCAAGATCTTTACGAAAATGTGCGGCTTGGCCTGCTTGGCCGTCACCAAATCGAAAACGCCAAGGTCGCCATTCTCCTTGCCGAAATACTTCAAGAGCATTTCAACATAACTACTGAAAACATCATTGCCGGACTGCAATATGCACGCCATCCCGGACGACTCGAATTTATTGGTAATTTTCTCTTCGACGGGGCCCACAATGTTGGTGGGGCGAAGGCCCTGCGAGAATTTCTCGACGAGTTTGTAGATCGGCCTGTAACAATGATCTTCGGATCGATGCGGGACAAAAATGTGCGTAAGATCGCCGATTTGCTTTTTCTGAAGGCAGAAAGCTTAATATTAACTCGGCCGGATAATTCGCGGGCGCTGACACCCGCGGAACTCGCCGGTTTCGTTCCTACGGAATTCGATCCGGGACGCGTGCACTTAACCAAAACGGTCGATGAAGCTCTGATGATGGCACAACGCCTTTCGAACGGCGGTTTGATTCTCGTCTCAGGCTCTTTATATTTGATTGGCGAAGTTCAGAAGATCCTGAAAACACGATCTCAAATTTGAAATTTCAAATTTCGAATCTACAATAGCCGATATGCACAAATTAGTTTTGATTCGCCACGGTGAGAGCCAATGGAACAAGGAAAACCGTTTTACGGGGTGGAAGGACATCGATCTTTCCGAGAAGGGAATTGCCGAGGCACACGCTGCCGGTAAATTGCTGAAGGATGAAGGCTTTGTCTTTGACGAGGCCTACACGTCGGTCTTGAAGCGGGCGATCCGCACGCTATGGATCATTCTGGATGAAATGGACCTGATGTGGATCCCGGAAACGAAATCCTGGCTGCTGAACGAGCGTCATTACGGTGCCTTGCAGGGATTGAACAAGGCCGAAACCGCCGCCCAATATGGCGAAGAGCAGGTGCTGATATGGCGGCGGAGCTTTGACATCCCGCCGGGAGGGATCGAAGAAACCGACGAACGCTGGCTTGGAAAAGACCCGCGGTACAGCTCGATCGAAGCAGGGAAGTTTCCGGCGACGGAGTGCCTGAAAGATACGGTCGCCCGCGTCGTCCCATATTTTCAGACCGATATCCTGCCAAAAGTAAAGTCCGGAAAGCGGTTGCTCATCGCCGCTCACGGCAACAGCCTGCGAGCATTGGTCAAATATCTCGACGGTATTTCCGACATAGATATTGTTAACATTAACATCCCGACGGGAATCCCACTCGTTTATGAATTGGACGAATTTCTTAAACCAATTCGCAGCTATTACCTCGGCAACCCCGAGGCCGTTCGTGCCGCTCAGGAAGCGGTTGCAAATCAAGGGAAAGCAAAATAGGCTGGTGGCTTTATCCTTCGGAGATTCAAAGGCCTAGTCGGATGTATGGAAACTCCCGCCAAAATAGAGCCAGAAAATCAGAATTTGAGGAAGACTATAACTGACCGTTGGTGGCAATTCCGACAATAGCCAAAAGCAAGTGGCTAAATCTTTGGAAACACCCCAGTATGGAAGTTACGAATGTTAGAACTCTTTGAGGAGATAAAAGTATGAAATTAATATCGTTAGTTATTCTGTCGTTGTCCGTANNGTGTTCCTGGCAGCCTGTGAAGATCCGGCCGCGAATAAACCGAAGGCGACGACATCCGAGCCTTCGACAAACAAACCCGCAAATACGGCTAACACTGGAACGGCCCCCGCGACACAAGGAGAGAAATTGGATATCACGGCGGCGAATTCGACAGTGACGTTCATCGGTTCGAAAGTTACCGGTAAGCACAACGGCGGTTTTACGATGTTCACCGGTACTATCGATCTCGTAAACGGCAAACCCGAAGAAAGCAGCGTTTCGGTCGATATCGACGCAAACACAATATTTGCCGACGACGCAAAGCTGACGGACCACCTGAAATCGGCCGATTTCTTCGATGTTGCAAAATTTCCAAAGGCAACTTTCAAATCTACCAAGATCGAAGCCGGAGCTAAGGCCCCTGAGACACACACGGTTACCGGTGACCTTGAAATGCACGGCCAAACGAAATCGATCACTTTTCCGGCAACGATCACGGTGGCCGAGGATTCGGTGACGGTAAAAGCCGGGTTCTCGATCAACCGCAACGATTTCGGAATAGTTTACGCAGGCCCTGCCAACGATCTGATACGCCCTAATGTTGTGCTTATGCTGAATGTTAAGGCACCGCGTAAGAAATAAGTTTAGTTTAGAGTTGCGCTCTCAGGCGTGATTCTTCCTGTCGTCTCACGCCTCAGGGCGTAACTCTAACTGAAATGAAAGCATACGAGGTCCAACAATTCGGTATCGACAACCTCGCCTCGGTGAATCGTGAGGAGCCATCGCCGAAACCGGATGAGGTTCTAATAAAATTCCATGCGGCGTCGCTGAACCACCGCGATTTTATGGTGGTTTCGGGCACATCTAATCCACGGATGAAGCTGCCCGCGGTGCCGTTTTCGGATGGCGCGGGTGAGATCACGGCAGTCGGCGAAGGCGTCACGAAATGGAATGCTGGCGACCGCGTTATGCCGATCTTCGCGCAAGGCTGGTTCGACGGTGAATCCAGCGATGAAAAACGGCGGACATCGCTCGGTGCGGGGGCACAGTGGGACGGCGTGCTGCGCGAATTCGGAACGTTCAGCCAGGAATCGGTCGTTCGAATTCCCGAACATTTGAATTACGAGGAAGCAGCGACATTGCCGTGCGCGGCATTGACGGCCTGGAATGCTCTTACTGTTTCGGGACGATTGAAGGCGGGTGAAACGGTCGTGACCCTTGGCACGGGAGGCGTCTCGATTTTTGCATTGCAATTTGCAAAACTCTCCGGCGCGCGTGTGATAATAACGTCGAGCAGCAATGAGAAGCTCGAACACGCGAAGCAGCTCGGTGCGGACGAGACAATCAACTACAAAACGCGGGAAGACTGGGACAATGCGGTCCTCGAACTTACCGGGAAGGCAGGAGCCGATCATGTCGTCGAAGTCGGCGGTTCCGGAACTCTCGCTAAATCGCTTAACGCGGTCAGGATCGGCGGGCACATTGCTATGATCGGGGCCCTTTCAGGTCCAGGCCAATTCAATCCTATCCATGTTTTTATGAAAGCCATCCGCCTGCAAGGCGTTTTCACCGGTTCGCGGCATATGTTCGAGGAAATGAACCGAGCCATCTCGATCGCAAAGCTCCGCCCGGTTATCGACAGAACATTTATGTTTGATAAAGCGGTCGACGCTCTGCGTTATATGGAATCGGGTTCGCATTTTGGAAAGATCGTAGTGAAGATCGGAGAATAATATGAACTTGAAGCTGATCGGGAAAACGGCCCTCGTGACAGGCTCGACGGCGGGTATCGGCCTGGCAATCGCGGAGTCGCTTGTGGCCGAGGGTGCGAATGTCGTACTCAACGGCAGGACCCGGGAACGTGTGGATGCCGCCGTTACGACCGTCAAGGCCGGGTTCCCTGACATACGGGTTTCCGGCGTTGTCGCCGACCTCTCAACCGCCGAAGGCGCGCAAATAATTACCAACGGTATTTCGGACGTCGATATTCTCGTTAATAACATGGGGATATTCGAGACAAAACCGTTCGAGCAGATACCGGACGATGATTGGCTTAAGTTTTTTGAAGCAAATGTGATGAGCGGCGTGCGTCTTGGCCGCTTTTATCTCCCCAAAATGAAGGCGAAAAACTGGGGCCGCATCGTGTTCATATCGAGCGAATCAGGTGTTCAGATACCTTCGGAAATGGTTCATTACGGGATGACCAAATCGGCGCAGATCGCGGTTGCCCGCGGGATGGCCGAGACCACCGCCGGAACAAAGGTGACGGTGAATTCAGTTTTGCCGGGCCCAACGGCGTCGGAGGGCGTCTCGAAATTCGTCGAACAAATGGCTGCCGAGAAAAGTCTGACAAAAGAACAGGTGGAAACGCAGTTTTTCGAAACGGCCCGCCCGTCGTCGCTGTTGAAGCGATTTATCGAACCAAAAGAGATCGGCGATGTCGTTGCGTTCGTATGCAGCCCGCTCGCCTCGGCGATCAACGGTGCGGCAGTCCGTGCGGACGGTGGCGTTATTCGTTCGATGGTTTAACCCGGATTACGACCTCCCTCCATTTTTTCTATTGCGTAATCTGGGTTTATAAAGGTCGTTTGTGGATAGTAGTTTCGTTGTTTATGGATGAATATCTACAGCCGACCCAGTTCCTGGATTCAGACGTTCCGACCGTTCGCGAGTTCGCATCGATGCATACGGCGGGTGCAAAGTCCAATACGGAAATGGCGATCAAGCTTTATTATGCAGTCAGAGACGGATTTCAATATGACCCGTATGTTCTCGACCTTCGCCGGGAGGGTTTGAAAGCAAGCACGCTTTTGACACGAACGCGCGGTTACTGCGTTGAAAAGGCGATATTGCTTGCGGCTTCGGCCCGTGCCGTTGGCATTCCAAGCCGGTTGAGTTTTTACATCGTCCGGAATCATATCGCCACGGACCGCCTGGAAAAGGTTTTGGAAAAGAATTATCTTGTATTTCACGGTGCCGCGGAAGTGCTTTTGGAAGGTGAATGGCGAAAGTCAACACCTGCATTCAACAAAAAACTCTGCGATTTTCTCGGCGTTGAGCCGCTGGAATTTGATGGAACTCGGGACTCGATCTTTCACGCGTTCGACCGGACGGGAAAGGTTTTCATGGAATATTTGCACGACTACGGTGCGTTTGCCGACCTTCCATACGAGATGTATCTGAACGAATTGAACAAACATTATCCGCATATTTTTGGAAATGGAAAATACGCGAGGGAGGATTTGATATACGATTTCAGAAGTTAGCGATATCCGACAAACTTTAATTTGTCGAACCAGCTAACTAATTTAGGGGGGCCTTAGGTTGACATCTGTAACAATTAAAGTTAGAGTTAAATGTGAGACAGGTTGCAATGTTTTGAAACGAATCGAAACCAGTTTTGGGAATAATATTGCAGGAGATCGAGTTTATCAATTTGGGCTTTGCGGATGTTTTTAGGCTAGGTTATAATTTTTCAATTTTATAGGAGATAGAGATGGCAAATTTTGCTAAAGAAGTTACGGATACGGATTTTGAAACAGTTGTGTTGGGCTCGGATCAGCCCGTTTTGGTCGATTTTTGGGCCGAGTGGTGCGGGCCGTGCAGGATGATCGCCCCGTCGGTCGAAGCGGTCGCCGAGGAATACATCGGAAAGGCCACGTTCGTTAAGATGGACGTTGACGATAATCAAAATGTGCCGCAGCGATACGGCATTCGCGGTATTCCGACGCTCATCCTTTTCAAGGGCGGACAGGAACAGGAGCGCATTGTCGGCGCGGTCTCGCGTGACGCGATAGCAAAGGTGGTCGGGAAATACGTTGAATCGGTAGCTGCATAACGGTTCCAGGGAGTTCTTTGAAAAACTCCACAAAAATCGAATTTGCCGGGTCCTGCTGTTTCGTTGCAGAGATCGCTTAGATTTTTCGAGGGACTCTAGAATTTAAATCTCCTTATCGATAGTCAATCGGACTTTTGATAAGGAGATTTTTTTACGGCACCTCGATTTTAGGGCATGCAATGCCGGCCTCTTTTCGTCACATCATTACGAATCAGAACGTATTGTAACGAGCAGCCGGGAGATCCCCGGTTTGACCCCATTCTTTCGTCGTGATTAGCCGCGTACCGACGGTCATCATGTAAAATGTTGCCGGTGTTCCGGGTCGCCAAATTGCGTAATCCGTTTTGCCGTCACCGTCGTAATCTCCTTGAGCGGTGAGATCGCCCGTGACACCCCATGTGTCCGAAACGACAGTGCTTCCCGCGGTTCCGCTGGGCTCGAATTCCCATACAAGGAAGCCTCCGCTATTTCGAACAGTGCAAATGTCAGTTTTGCCGTCGCCGTCATAGTCACCCGGAACAACCGAATCGCTCGACAAACCGAATTGTTCGGTTGTGAATGTACCGCCTGATAACCGCTTCCAAAAGACCCCGTTTCCACCTGTCGGACGCTGTACAACAAAGTCTGCCTTGCCATCGCCATCATGATCGCCTGGTGCAGGGAAGTCTCCGGTCTGTCCCCAATCGACGGCGGTGAACAGAGCAGTCGGAGATGTTTTATAGAACCAAGTGCTTTGAGCACCGGGTCGATACACGGCCAGGTCATCCCGTCCGTCGCCGTCATAGTCGCCGACGATCCTCGGATTATCGCCGCTCTGTCCAAACTGATCGATTCGCATGGTAAGCGTTGCACTCTGAATAATATAAAATGTCGCGTTCGAGGCTCGGTAAACGGTTACGTCGTCGACACGGTCGCCGTCATAGTCACCGGCAATAATAAGGTCGCCGTTAATTCCCCAATCTCTGGACGAGAACGGGTTTCGACCGGCAAACTGCGTGAGCCATGTCAGTTGGGTGCCTGCACCGCCCGCCGCTCGTACGACCACAAAGTCGGTTTTGCTGTCGCCGCTTAAATCGACGACCGTACGCGGGGCCATAATTTGCCCGCGAATCTCCCCGCCCGTATTATTGGTCGTGTGAACGTTGAAATACCACAGTCCTGCTCTCAAATCAGCCACTTGGGCCGGCGTCACTGCGAATACACGGTCTACTGCGCTGCCGCTGGTTTGACCGGTCGTAGGAGCCATGTCAAAAATGGGGGATGCGTTGACCCCAACCGCCGCCGGGCCGTGAATATGCCCGACGGTCGTGCCGCTCGACAAATTTTCATAATAAAACGATGCCGTGATCTGGGTTTCCGCGGCGTTCAAAACTACTCGCCCGAATCCTGTCGCCGTCGAACCATTGGACGGAACTTCGCTTGCCGCATTCATTCTTGTGTCGAATAACCTAAACATCGAAGGCGGAGTCGGCGTTCCGACATTTGGAGCGCCTGGCGTTAAGGCCCCATCCGGAGGAAAATTCGATGTGCGAACCGTTGGGCTGTATGTAGTATCTTGCGGGTTTCCGGTCAGAGCTCCTGCGTACCAGGCGGATGCGGAATTTGCCGACGTGTTTCCGGGAAAACGTGTAGCCGCTCCGATTGTTCCACCGGTCGCCGTCAGGACCGTGCCGTAAACTACGTCGCCGACTCCGCCATCGAGCCATGAAACGCCGTCAACGATAGTTGCACCGGCAGGCAATGATTCCAGCGTACCGTCGTCGTTGGTGTCATAATCCGTGGTTGCAGTTATCGGTGTCACGCTGCTGATTAGCAGAAAAGAATTCGAACCATTTTGCAATGCTCCTCCGGCGGCATCAAAAAGAGTCGTTTGAAGAACAGTGGTTCCAGCCGGATAAGTTCGTCCGGGGCACGCGGTTTGGCTAATGACGACCAAAAGGCCATTCGATCCAATCGCCGGGCCGGGAACACCAAATGTAACCACGGCCGTCGCCACGCCCTTGGTTGAATCACCCTCAAGGGAAACGAAATGAAGGTTTTCAACGATGGCACCAGGTGTACCTTTCAGCTCAAAGTACTCGCACGGGTTATCGGTACCGCTGGGATTGACGCCGACTTCATTCAAAATGGTTTGTGCCGAAGCATCGAAAGACAGTATGCTCAAGAGACCGCATAAAGCAATCCCTAAATAGATAGATCTCTTCATCGTTTTCTCCTATAAACCGACTTGAATCCGCTTCAAGGAAGCGGGACAGTGAACGATTGGCATGTCGCGGCTATATTCGATAACCGTTTCTTAATTTTTTTTAGATATTAGCATAAATCGATTTCGGAACGGAAAGCGGAGAGCCCGAAAACCGTGTTACGACGAGAAACATTAACAAAAACCTTCGCGGCGATGCCGGATTTTGATAGAATCGAACCAAAGTATATTGTGAGGTGGAGAATGGAGCTTAGAAGTCTTTTAGCTTGTTTGGTCGTCTTCTGCGGTTGTCTAACGTCGATCGTCGCCCAGGACAAAAAGCCGCCGAAAAACGAGGAAGACCAGATTATCAGGGTCGATACCGAATTGGTGGAGGTGCCGATCGTCGTAACCGACAGCTCCGGCAAACCGCTACTGAACTTAAAGCAATCAAATTTCACTGTATCTGAAGACGGAAAGCTACAGGAAATCACAGATTTCTCGGCTACGAGTGCTCCATTCGAGGTGGCTCTTTTNNCCGTCGGGATCGGCCCGAGCCGATCTGCAGTTGATACAGCGTTCGGCGCAGAATTTTATCAACGCGCTGCGTCCTGGTGACCGAGTGTCGATCGTTGCGTTCAAAACAGAGATCAAGGACAAGCGGGCAGGCCCGGTCAGCGAATTGGTCAGCGGGCTGACGGACGACCGGGCGGCACTTCGGTCGGCCTTGGAGCGCGTGAATACGAGCAACGGAACGCCGTATTACGACGGGATTTTGAAAATCGTCGAAAACGTTTTCAAAGATCCGCCGCGATCCGAATTTCGAGGGCGACGTGCTTTGGTCGCGTTGACGGACGGCGTCGACTCGACAAGCGCTTCCGATTTCGACGAGATAAAAGAGGCTCTCGAAAAGGCCGGTATTATCTGCTATTTCATTAAGGTAAATACCCGCGAATACTTTGAACAGAATTTGCTCGGCGATTGTGAAGTTGCCATTCGTTTTTCCGCCGCACAGATCCGACGCTACTATAAGAAATTTTCGCCTAATTCGAAAATCGAGAAGGCGGCCGATTTCTGTCAGCTTGGCGATTTTGAACGGCTGGCTGTCAGCAAGAAACTATACGAACTGGCCGACACGGAGATGAATTTGCTTGCCAAGGCTTCGGGAGGGAAGGTGTTCCCGGTGGGCGATCTCAGCGAGGCACGTGTTGCCTTCAAAAGTGTTGCGGACGAGATCGGTACAAAATACAGCCTTGGTTATTACTCGTCGAACGAAAAACACGACGGCACATACCGTAAAATAAAGGTCGCCGTCAAAGGACTACCGGCGGGGACACTGATTAGGGCACGTGAGGGGTATACCGCTCCCGCGCGCTAGCGGATTACTTCGACCCGGCATACATCGAGCGTCGCCCAATTTTTGTCTGCGGTGACCGCCGTCGCTTTTTCTTGAATTGCTAATGCCAGGCACGCGCGGTCGCCGAGCGATAAGCCAAGATGTTTTGTTAAGGGACGCAGCTCGGCGGTCGTTATCGCCTGCTTTATGTCATAATCCACGATTCTCATGTTTAGACGAAAAAGCTGCTCAGACGCTTTCTCGACGCTTATGTCGTCCTGAACAAGTTTTGTCAGCGCTTCGGCGACATTTATCGTGGAGATGGATGACCGTTCAAGGAGATTGTCCACCTTCTGCCAACCCGTTTCGAGAAAAATCAGGGCGAGAACGGCCGACGCATCGAGAACATATTTATTCATCTCGGGCAGCCTCTTCCCGGCGTTCCTTTAGAAACTCGTCAACGATGGAGCGTCCAGGCGGAACGTGCTTACGCGCCAACGTCTGGAGTCGCCTGAGGGCCTCGCGACCGGTCATGATGCGAAGTTCGTTATCTTCGACTTCCAAAGTGACGTTTTCACCGATGCGAATATCCAGAGCCTCGCGAATCTTAGCCGGAATGACGATACGACCGCCCTCGGCTACTTTGGTTCTAACCATCAAATTACTCATAAGGACCTCGTCATGGCAGACAACCATGATTTGCCATATTACCACAAAATGTCGTAAAATAAAAACATGGCAAAAATCTTAAACCGCATCTGTCTGGTGGTTCTTGACAGCGCAGGGATCGGTGAAATGCCGGATGCGGCCGATTGGGGTGATGCCGGTGCCGATACGCTCGGTCACATTTTGGAATCGCGTAAGGTTAATTTGCCGAATCTGCAGCGGCTAGGTTTGGGTAATATTCGTCCGCTTGCCGATCTCCCGGCTATTAACGATCCTATCGGCAGTTATGGTAAATGCACGCTCAAATCGAACGGCAAGGATACGACGACAGGGCATTGGGAAATAGCCGGAATCATACTAAAGAAGGCATTTCCGACGTTTCCGAATGGTTTCCCGCCGCGAATTATCGATGATTTTGTCTCGAAGGCCGCGGTTCCCGGTGTGTTGGGAAATTATCCGGCGAGCGGGACTGAAATTATCAAGGAACTAGGCGAAGAGCATGTCCGAACTGGTAAACCGATCGTTTACACCTCGGCGGATTCCGTATTTCAGATCGCCGCCCACGAAGAGATCATTCCGATCGACCGCCTATACGAAATATGCGAGATCGCGCGTCGTATTTTGGATAGCGAAGACAAAGTGGGACGCGTGATCGCCCGTCCGTTTCTCGGCTCGACCGCCGAGAATTTCAAACGGACCGAAAACCGACATGATTACGCAGTGCCTCCGCCAAGCGATAATCTTCTACCGCTGCTGAAAGACAACGGCCTTGACGTCGTCTGTATCGGCAAGATCGCCTCGATCTACGATTCGATGGGCGTCACCGAGGACCTTACCGCCAAGAACAACGAACAGACGATCGACCAGACAATAAACGCATTAAACGCCGATTCGCGCGGGCTGATCTTCAGCAACCTGGTAGATTTCGACATGCTCTACGGCCACCGCCGCGACACCGAAGGCTATGCGAAGGCCCTCGAACACTTTGATTCGCGCCTCCCGGAGATCTTCGACGCAATGCGACCCGACGACCTGCTCATCCTTACCGCCGACCACGGCAACGACCCAACAAAAGAAGGCTCCGACCACACCCGGGAATACGTCCCACTGCTTGTTTACAGTCGCAACGCTCGTCCTGGCGTTAATCTCGGTACACGCCAATCGCTCTCGGACATCGGTCAGACAATCGCGGAGAACTTCGGCCTCAGGATCGCGGACGGGGTGAGCTTTTTGGGCGCGATCTAAACGCGCATGTCGGGCTTTGCCCGTCTATTTGCGGAAAAGCTCCCGGAGGCCGTCTCGAAACCACTCGCATCGGCTCCGTAGGAGCCAAATGTTTGTAGAAACGAACATATAAAGTTATTCTGAACCCCTTTAGGGGCGACAGTAACTTGAATCACTTGAATCACTTGAATCACTTGAATCACCTCAATAACATGCCGCTCCTATGGAGCTTGTCCCAATGTCGTGCCTCGGCACTACAAACATGTCGCTCCTCCGGAGCTAAGACGAACTCCATGAGTTTTGAGACATCTTCCTCCGCTTTTCCTAAATGGTCTCCCTCTTTTGGTGGCTCCGCCGCAGTGCGGCGGCGAGCCGCAGGAATCACGTAGCGATCTCCGGAAAGGCAAGCCTTTCCGCAAATAGAGCGGCAGAGCCGCAGACTGTGATGACCAGGGAAGTTAATAGATTCACTTGTGATCAATGTGGAAAACTCGGTGCGAGGATCATTCACGTCAGCCGAAGCTATGGAAAAGGCGCCGATCTATTGGTGATCGAGAATGTTCCGATCGTATCGTGTCCGCACTGCGGTGAAAGTTACCTTACCGCCGCAACACTTCGTGAGATCGATAACATAAAACGCAACCGCTCAAAGATCGCTTCAACGCGCCCTGTACCGGTTGCTGCATTTGCCTAAATATCGCAGACGGTATGAGATTTCTACGGGCGTTCCAATTTGTCCCCAAAATCGTTCCTCTTCGTCTCACTTCGTTCCATTGAGCCAATTTTCGCGACTATTTAAGTATTGTAAATACAATAGTTACAAGACCGCTGTCTCACTTAAATGTCGAAAGTGGGACGGGTTAAGTATCCTGAATACAACGGTTTACAGCCGAAAATCGTCCCATTTTGTGTTTTTACACTACTTAAGTGGAACGATCCGCGTCCCAAACCGGCCCCGGAAGCTGCCATTGGCGCGGACGATATTATTTCGGCAAGGTCCGTTCCGCCCGCTGGATAAATAATTTTCAAACAACATAATATGCACAGCCTGGCCGTGTGCGTCAGTGCGATATCATTGCATAGATGCAACAAAATGCAAGAGGGTTTAATGTAGCCGCGCGATTGGCATATATTCAGATGATTTAAGTGATTTCAGCGGAAATTTATACTTTTAGAATTGCATCAAACAATAGTTTATCCAGCTCTGCTCCAGTCGATGTGCGGAAAAACGCAGCTTTTCCGAAAGACCCACCCGGCGGCGTAGCCGCAAGAGTTAGTTAGCGAACTCCGGAAAGGTAAGCCTTTCCGCACATAGGGCGGCACAGCCGCAAAGACCGTTCACTCAGATTCCAGTGAATGCACCTCATGTTCAACTCTGAACTCTTGCCAGTCGGAAACGCAAGGTGTTAATCTTTCGTTGCATATCCCATGAATACCCTTTATTACGGCGATAATATGAATATCCTGCGGCGATATATCAAAGACGAGTCCGTTGATCTGATCTATCGCCGCCTAACGGACGGCATTGGATGTACGACCAATTCGAAATAGATCGGCTACTTGAGGAGAAGCGAATCGTTTTCAATCGCAACGGCGTTCCGCGATTGAAGAATATCGTGCCCCATGAGTTGGCGATTTCGGTTAACGACGTATGGATCGATATCGACCCGATAAACTCTGCGGCTCAGGAACGCCTTGGTTATCCAACACAAAAGCCCGTCGCGCTACTTGAGCGCATCATTCAAGCTTCGTCCAACGAAGGTGATATTGTTCTCGATCCATTTGCCGGATGTGGGACAACCATTGCCGCGGCGCAAAAATTGAATCGGCAATGGATCGGAATTGATGTTACGCAGCTTTCAATTGCGCTGTTGAAGAACCGCCTCGAAGGAAACTTTGGGTTGCTGCCTACGGGCAGAAACGCGAGTGTGAACGAGCGTGCCTCTTCGACAGCCGAAAGCAGCACGCTCCCTGACGGTCGCGTTTCCGCCCGTGAAGGCTATCAGGTCATCGGCGAGCCGGAAGATCTACACGATGCCAAACAGCTTGCGACAGAGAACCGCTACCAGTTTCAATACTGGGCGTTGTCGCTGATTCAGGCCTGGCCATTGGGCGGGCAGACCGACGGGCGAACCGGCAAGAAAGGTTCGGACAAAGGCATCGACGGCATAAAGGTTTTCACCGACGACAATTCCGGCAAGGCAAAACGCGTCATTGTCCAGGTGAAAAGCGGCGGTGTCAAATCCGGCGACATTCGCGATCTAGTCGGCACCATCGACCGTGAATCAGCAGCAATAGGCGTGTTCCTGACACTCGAAAAACCAACATCCCACATGCTGAACGAAGCCGCCTCCGCAGGCTTTTTCCACTCCGACGGCTGGCACAAGGATTACCCCAGAATCCAAATTCTAACCATCAAAGAACTCCTCTCCGGAAAACAAGTAGACATGCCGCCGTCGGGAATAACATTCAAGCAGGCGGAAAAAATATCGTCAGATAATGCTGATCAAGGAGCGCTGAGCTTTGACTAGCTCGAGATAGCTATGGATCAACACGTAGCCTTTGACTCAATATTTCCGGGTCAGGAATTTAGATTGGACAACGGTGCTTTCTCCCGTAAGCCTTGCGATTATGGGAAAAGTCCCAAGTTTTGTTATCCTTATCGCGATATGGCCCCTGCTTTGCCTCACAACGAAGAAGCCCGGTTAGCCGCGCTTCGGGAATACGAACGGCTCGACACAGCCGACATACGCGAATACGACGATATTACGTTGCTTGCCTCGCAAGTGTGCGGCGTCCCGTTTGCCTCGATCTCGCTGGTCGATGAAACCAGCCAACGCTTCAAGTCGCCGGTCGGTTTTCAGATCGACGAAACTCCGCGTGATGCCGCGTTTTGCTCGTACGCGATTCTCGATACTCAACGGGTTCTGGTAGTGAAAGACGCAATGACCGATAATCGGTTCGTGGAAAACCCGCTCGTGTCCGGCCAAACGAAATTTCGGTTTTATGCTGGAGCGCCGATTTTGACGCAAGACGACCTTGCTATTGGGACGTTGTGCGTCTTTGACAAGGTGCCGCAGGAATTGACCGGCCTACAGCTTGGAGCGTTGAGGGCACTTGCCCGTCAGCTTAGCGTGAGGATCGAATTACGACGCACAACCGAGCTTCTGAGACAGGCGAACGACGAACTAAGAGATCTTTCACTTACGGACGAGTTGACCGGCCTTTACAACCGGCGAGGCTTCTACCTGCATGCCGAGCAGCAGGTAAAGCTCTTTCGCTCACGGGAATCCGACCGCAGTTTGTGGCTGATGTTAGGAGACATGGACGGCCTCAAACAGATCAACGATCAATACGGCCATATCGAAGGATCGGCCGCGATTAAAAAGACCGCGGAAATCCTGGTGCATACCTTTCGCGACGCCGATATTTTGGCACGTCCCGGCGGCGACGAATTCACGGTCCTTATCCTGAACACCTTAGACGAGGTTGCTGAGAAAATTCCAAAACGTCTGGACGAGAACTTCGACAAACATAACGCCGAAAGCGGCAAAACCTATGAACTTGCCATGAGCATAGGCCTGGTAAAGATCGAGTATGACGAAGAAACAACTATTCCGGAGATGGTCAGAGCGGCCGATGCGGCGATGTATACAAATAAACGACAGCGAAAAGCAGATCGATCCGCCCTCTCTGAATAATTTTCGTGCGGACAATTCTACGTTCCCAAACTGACCTCAATCCGAAACGATTATGAAGCATCCGAAAGCTGCTAAAGCGTTGTTGTTTCTTCTAACGTATTTCATTTTCAGTCCCGCCTATTCGCAGGGGCAAGCCGATGAGTTCTCGTGGTACAACGAGCCGCCATCGCGTTTGCGCGGCGTGATTGAAAAGTACAATCAGGACTATGGCAGCATAAATCGATTTTATACGGCGGAGACATCGGCGAATCGGGCGGCGCGGTTGAAACAGCTTTATTCGGATCATCTGACCTTAATAAACGGCTTGAATTTCGACGCTCTTAACCATGATGAACAAATAGATTATGTTCTGTTCAAAAACTATCTTCAACATGAATTGAAGGAGTTAGCGCGATATGGCGCACAGCTAAAGGAGATGGGAATAATTATTCCGTTCGCGAACATCATCAATGATCTCGAGGATGAACGACGAACACTGAAGGACATTGACCCTGCGAAAGCTGCGCAGACACTCGATAATCTCTCGAAGCAAATCGACGGACAACAGAAATTCTTTGAAACCACTATTCTGAAGATGACTGACCCGTCGCAGAAACCGAAACGAACTGTTGCGAACCGGGCGGTTCGGATGATCGCCTCGCTGAGGATGACTCTTCGAAATTGGTACAACTTTCACAACTCATACGATCCGACCTTCACATGGTGGAACGCCGAACCGTACAAAGCGGTCGAAGATTCACTGCAAAAATATTCGACATTTGTTGTTCAAAAGCTTGTCGGAATTGCTCCGGGTGATAAGGTGACTATCATCGGCGACCCGATCGGCCGTGCGGCCCTCATTGAAGAACTCGAGTACGAGATGATCCCGTACACGCCGGAGGAATTGATAGATCTGGCAAACAAGGAATTCGCGTGGTGCGAAGGCGAGATGAAAAAGGCTTCGCGTGAAATGGGTTACGGCGACGATTGGAAAAAGGCGCTTGAGGCCGTGAAACAAAAATACGTAGAACCCGGAAAACAGCCGCAGCTTATTCGCGATCAGGCGATGGAAGCGATCGAGTACGTTGAAAAGAACGACCTTGTAACTGTTCCGAAACTCGCCCGTGAATCGTGGCGAATGGAAATGATGTCGCCCGAACGCCAGCTCCAAAGCCCGTTTTTCCTGGGCGGCGAGACGATCCTGGTTTCGTACCCGACGAGCACCATGTCCCACGAGCAAAAGTTGATGAGCATGCGGGGAAATAACCCGCATTTTACACATGCGGTCACTCATCACGAACTCATTCCGGGGCATCATCTTCAGCGGTACATGAACCAGCGTTATAGGCCTTACCGGGAGATATTTCGCACGCCTTTCTGGACCGAGGGCTGGGCGCTTTATTGGGAGTTTCTGCTTTGGGATCGAGGTTTTAACAAATCACCCGAAGACCGTGCAGGCGCGCTTTTCTGGCGAATGCACCGATGTGCGCGAATTATCTTTTCGCTCAGCTTTCACCTCGAAAAGATGACGCCGCAGGAATCGGTCGATTTTCTCGTCGACCGCGTCGGCCATGAACGCGACAATGCCGCTGCCGAGGTTCGCCGGTCATTTGCCGGCGATTACGGACCGCTGTATCAGATCGCTTATATGATGGGCGGGCTGCAGTTTTACAGCCTGCATCGCGAATTTGTGGGCGGAAAGAAGATGTCGAACCGCGATTTTCACGACGCCATCTTAAAGGAAGGGGCGATCCCGGTCGAGATGGTACGAGCGATCCTGACCAAACAGAAATTGAACCGTGATTACAAACCGGGCTGGAAGTTCTACGATTTTGGAAAATGAGTCGTCCGCCGTTGTTAGTAAATAAATGATGACTGGGTAGCAATATCTTCGCTTGTACCAAACTGGTTGACGATGATCCCCGTTCCCGAACCGATGACATACCATGTTCCGTTAGAAGGTCTGAACACTGCAATATCCTCGCTGCCGTCACCGTCGTAGTCGGCCGGTACGGGAACGTCGCCATTTACTCCCCATGAGGTTACGTTAAAGCCGTTGGTGCTCATGCTTCGGAACCATTGGCCCGTGGACGGACGGAATACAGCCAGGTCGACCGCACCATCGCCGTCAAAATCGGCCGGTGCCTGTATGTCGCCGGGTTGCCCCCACGTTTGGGCAAAGAAGCCAAAACCGGTTTTGAGTATGTACCAGGTGCTGTCCGTGGTCCTGTAAATCGCTATGTCTGCCTTTCCGTCTCCATCGAAATCGCCGACTACAGGTTTATCGCCCGCGACGCCGAAGCCGACCACGGAGATCTCGTTGTTGGCACTCAATTTACGGTACCAGGTCCCGGTTGAAGGACGAAAAACGACAAGATCAGCCTTATGATCGCTGTCATGGTCAGCCGGGACCGGAAGGTCGCCGGGGGCTCCCCAGTTAGTCTGGTCGAAGGTCTGACTGCCGGAATTGAACCAAAACCACGTTCCGGTAGAAGGACGAAATACGGCAACGTCGGTTTTCCCGTCGCCGTCATAGTCCGCCGGAACTACTATGTCGGTCGCTACACCCCATTCCATTACCATGTAGCCGGCGGTTCCACGGAGTATGTACCAAAGCCCATTGGACGGGCGACGCACAGACAGATCGGAGCGGCCGTCGCCATCGTAATCGAACGGTCTGTAAGTTATCGTGGTACCCGTTCCGCCTCCATTCCAAAATCCGCTGTTGAGAGCGAAATTCCCGCCAGTGGTGTTGCCGACTACCGGCTGGCCGAACGAGCCTTCCAAAGCAAAGTTTCCGCCAGTGCTTCTCCCTCCGCCGCTGGAGATAACCGATTTTGTGATCACATACGGCCCGCCCGATTGGGCCGACGCAAAGATCGACAAAACGAAAATTAAAATAATGCTCTTTTTCATTCGTGTCACCAAAATCGATTACACCTCAACTGCTAACGACAAAACTCCGCCGAAAGTAACGTTGACTACGGGCACGTAACGGTTGTCAAGACCATTGCACCCGCGTTGTCAATAGTCATAAGCTTACACGTAAGACCGTCAGGTGATTTAAGGATGATACCTTGTCCGGCTGAACCGACAAGTATGTTGCCACCCGTAACATCAAGCTTGGCCTTTGGAGCCGTGGTGCCGATTCCCACGCTTGTGTCGGTTCCGCCATTAACACTGGTGATCCCGCCAAGCACAAGCGAATTGTTTTGAGTGACAGAGGCATTCGCTCCGATCGCCGTACTGTTCATCAACGCTCCGCTGCCCACATCCGCGTTTGCACCGATGATCGTGTTCGAACTACCCGACGTATTCGCATTTCCGGCATCATTGCCAAAGAAGGAATTGTTGCTGCCCGTCGTGGCGGTTCCCGCTCCGGCAAAAACGTTGGCCGTTCCGGTTGTCGTAAATACACGGGTTCCGCCAATGTTGTACTGCGTCGTCGCGTTGACCGTGTTTGCCGAAAAAAGGCCGCCAACGGTCCCTGTTCCGCTTACGTTGAAGTCGCTGGATGCCTGCACGCCCGTTCCGTTTTGGATGTAACTTGCTCCAAGATTCGGGATGTCACCTACCGCTAAAACTCCATTCGTCCAGCCCCCGGTTCCGTTTCCGCGAAGGAAATTCGTGCCTGTTGATGCACTCAAACCCGTTCCACCGTTTGAGGCTCCAACTACACCTGTAATATTCGCTGCAGGGACCGTAAATGATCCGGTGAATGAGCCGTTCACCGTCAAGTTTCCACCGACCGTTCCATTTCCCGAAATATTAAAGTTGCTCAGCGCCTGCGTGGTTGTACCGTTCTGAATGTAGTTCGCGCTGCCTGTCGGAATGTCCGAAGCTGTAAGGGCCGAACTGGTCCAGTCCGTTCCGTTGCTTCTCAGGAAGTTACCGGTTGCGCCGGCTGCACTCAATCCGGTTCCGCCATTTGCCCGCGCCAGAACACCTGTAATGTTCGCGGCCGGAACGCTGAAGGCCCCAGTGATCGAACCGGTAACAGCAAGGTTGCCGCCGACGTTCAGGTTAGTGCCGATAATACCACTGCCCGAAATGTTGAAATTACTTAAGGCTTGCGGCGTTGTCCCGTTTTGAACATAGTTCGTGCTGCCGGCAACAATATCCGCAGACGTGATGCCCGAACTTGTCCAGTTCAACCCGTCGCTTCTGAGGAAGTTTCCGGTGGCACCGGCTGCACTTAATCCGGTTCCTCCATTTGCACGTCCAAGCACCCCTGTAATGTTCGCCGCCGGGACACTGAACGCTCCCGTGATCGAGCCAGTGACAGCCAGGTTGCCGCCGACATTCAAATTGGTTCCGATCGTTCCATTGCCGGAAATGTTGAAATTGCTCGATGGCTGAATGCCGACGCCATTTTGAATGTAACTCGCTCCGAGGTTCGGGATATCAGTAGCGAGAAGGGCTGAACTCGCCCATGTAGCACCATTGCTTCGCAAAACGTTACCGGCCGTGCCTGACGCACCTACGCCGGTGCCGCCGTTTGCCAAGCCAAGAATGCCCGTTATGTTCGCGGCCGGGACACTAAATGCTCCTGTTATCGAGCCGGTGACAGCTAAGTTGCCGCCGACATTCAAGTTAGTGCCGACGGTGCCGTTGCCCGAAATGTTAAAGTTACTCGATGCCTGAACTCCAACGCCATTTTGAATATAGCTCGTACTGCCCGAAGGAATATCCGCAGCTAAAAGAGCCGAGCTTGTCCAGCCGCCGGTACCGTTTCCGCGAAGGAAATTTGTGCCTGTTGATGTACTGAGGCCGGTACCGCCATTTGCCGGGGCAAGTATGCCGGTAATGTTCGCGGCCGGTAATGTAAAAGTGGCCGCCGAGAATGTTCCGGTCACCGTCAAATTGCCCGGCACCCGGACGGTATCGACCGCGCGCCCAAGAACTACCGAATCGCTATTGTTGACGACCGCTCCGGAGCCGACCGCCGTCGCGAAAGTTAAATTTACGGCCCCAACGTTCGCATTTGCCCCAAGCATCGTGTTCGAGGTGCCAGCGGTATTCGACGTGCCGGTGTTGTCTCCTACGAATGTATTCGAGCTGCCCGTTGTCGCGGTATCCGCTCCGACGAAGACATTGTTCGTACCCGTCGTCGAAAATACCCGGTTGCCGCCGATGTTGTATTGAGTTGCTGAATTGACCGTGTTTGCCGAGAAAAGTCCGCCGACAGTGCCTGTGCCGCTGACATTAAAGTTGCTCGAAGACTGGACGCCGACACCATTTTGAATGTAGCTTGACGCAAGGTTTGGGATGTCTCCCGCAGAAAGGGCGGAGCTCGTCCAGTTCAATCCGTCGCTTCGGAGGAAGTTGCCGCTTGCACCCGACGCACTTAATCCCGTTCCGCCGTTTGCACGGGCGAGAACACCGGTAATATTCGTGGCTGGAACACTAAACCCGCCGGTGATCGATCCGGTGACAACCAGGTTGCCTCCGATCGTTCCATTTCCCGAGATATTGAAGTTGCTCGATGCCTGCACGCCAGTGCCGTTTTGAATGTAGCTCGCTCCCAGGTTCGGGATATCTGCGGCTATCAGGGCGACGTTCGCCCATCCGCCGGTTCCGTTTCCGCGAAGGAAATTCGTGCCGGTTGATGCGCTCAAACCGGTACCGCCGTTCGCGGGTGCAAGTACACCCGTTATGTTAGCGGCAGGAAGGGTGAATGAAGCGGCAGTGAATGTGCCCGTCACGGTCAGATTGCCTGGAACGCGAACCGTATCGGCCAGGCGGCCTAAAACCACGGAGTTGTTGTCATTGACGATCGCACCCGATCCAAGCGCCGTCGCGAAAATAAGGTTGCCGGCGCCAACATTGGCGCCTGAGCCGATAATAGTGTTTGAGGTTCCCGTCGTGTTGGACAAGGCGGCGTTCGCCCCAATAAAAGAGTTGTTGTCGCCCGATGTCGCCGTTCCGGCCCCGACAAATACGTTATTTATCCCGTTTGCCGCGAAGACGCGGGTTCCGCCCAAAAAATATTGGGTCGTCGAATTGATCGCATTCGCTGAAAAGAGGCCGCCGACCGTACCGGTACCACTAACATTAAAGTTGCTCGATGCCTGCACACCAACGCCATTTTGAATGTAGTTGGCGTTGCCGGCAGGGAGATCGGAAGCAGCGATCGCCGAAGTCGTCCATGCGCTTCCATTGCTGCGGAGATAGTTGCCGGCTAAACCTGATGCTCCAAGACCGGTACCGCCATTGGCTGTTGCGATGGTGCCCGTAATACTTGTCGCCGGAACACTGAAGGCCCCGGCAGTAAAGGTTCCTACAACGTTAAGAT
Organism: Chloracidobacterium sp. UBA7659; assembly: GCA_002483395.1. Lineage (GTDB taxonomy): Bacteria > Acidobacteriota > Blastocatellia > Pyrinomonadales > Pyrinomonadaceae > OLB17. The sequence continues at coordinate 25,214 of DLHV01000014.1, forward strand.
TGCCTGGCACGCGAACAGTATCCACGTTTCGTCCGAGGACAACAGTGTTGTTCGTGCTGACCATCGCGTCCGCACCGATAGCCGTGGCATAGCTCAAGTTGTTTGCACCAACATTCGAATTGGCTCCAACCAATGTGTTGTTAGTGCCTATGGTGTTTGCCTGTCCCGAGTTCGCTCCGAAGAACGCATTGTTTGCTCCGGTCGTGCTCAACTGGCCCGCCGCGACGCCGACGAAGGTGTTATTTGGTCCGGTCGAAGTATTAGTACCCGAATTTGCTCCAAAGAAGGAATTGCCACCCGCCGAAGAATTTAGCGAACCGGCGGATGTACCAAAGAACGAATTCGATGCCCCGGTGGTGTTGGCGATTCCGGCCCCTCCACCCGCAAACAGGTTGCTGAGACCCGGGCTGCTAAGAACGTGATTGCCGCCTATGTTGTACTGGGTAACAGAGTTTATTGCGTTTCCGGAGAGCGTGCCGCCCGCAGTCCCGTTTCCGCTTACGTGGAAATTGCTGGAACCCTGCTGCACAGGGGTATTTTGGATGTAACTCGCGCTTCCGGCCGGCACGTCCGCGACAGTAAATGGCGCGCTTTGCCAGTTGGTTCCGTCGCTGCGAAGGAAGTTTCCCGTCGTTCCGGCGAGAGCCAGTCCCGTACCACCATTTGCCGTTCCAATAACTCCCGTAATGTTCGTCGCGGAAATGCTTAAATTAGCCGCGGTAAAAGTTCCAAGCACATTGAGATTACCAGGCACACGTACAGCATCGGCTGGCCGGCCGAGAACAACGGTGCTGCTTGAAGACACGACAGATCCCGCACCGATCGCTGTGGCGAAGGTAAGATTGCCCGATAATACATTGGCATCTGCTCCAACTATCGTATTCGAATTGCCGATCGTATTACTTGTTCCGGCGTCCACACCGAGAAAAACGTTTAGTTCTCCAACGGTATTTCCGCGGCCGGCCCCCTTACCAAAAAATGAGTTGTTCGCGCCGGTGTTGTTGAAGAAACCGGAATCCATCCCATAGAATGAATTGCCGCTTGCGATGTTAGAAAATCCCGAATTACTTCCGAAAAATGAATTGTTCAGGCCGGTCGCGTTTGCCTGTCCGGCCGATGAGCCGACGAAAGCGTTGTTCGAACCGGTCGTATTGGCACGTCCCGCAAAGGAACCAAGAAACGAGTTGTCTGATCCGGCGGAGTTCTCGCGTCCGGCTTGCGAGCCAAAGAACGAATTTCGATTGCCGTTGCTATTGTAGCCGGTCGAATTTCCAAAAAATGAATTGTCCGAACCGGTCGTGTTAAAAGTTCCGGCAAAAGTACCGAAAAAGGAGTTAAGCGCACCGGACGAATTTATGAGGCCCGAACGATGCCCGAAAAAGGAGTTTTCACTACCGGTTGTATTTGCACTGCCCGAAAAGGCGCCAAAGAATGAGTTGCTGTTACCGAATGAGTTGTTTTGCCCGGCAAAAGCGCCGAAGAACGAATTGTTAAAACCACCCTTGTTCTCGAAGCCCGCGGCCGCGCCGACGAATGCATTGTGATTTCCATTTGTGTTCAACTGTCCGGAACCCGCACCGAGGAATACATTATTAGTTCCGGGCGCACTGAGCAGGTGCAATCCGCCGAAATTAAAGCTCGTTCCGGCATTGAAGATGTTCGCGTTTCCCGTGCCGGAAACGTTGAAATTGCTGGATGCCTGCAGCGAGTTTGTATTCTGTATATAACTCGGACTCCCGGCCACCGGGTTTCTGGGATCCGTCAATCTCGCGTCTGTCGTTACTACGTATTGAGCAGCGGCAACCCCGCCTAGGCTATTAGAATCTTGAGCCGTTACTGCAAATGTCGAACTTCCGGCATTGAGACTCTGAAGCGCATATGGCACGCTGCCCACCTTTTGCCGTGGACTCAAAGGAGTAAAACCGCCACCGCCAGCGGGCCTCACGCTTATGTCCAGATATCTGTCCAGACCGGGGAAGCTTGGCCCGAAATTAAGCCGAACGGAAAAGACCCCGTCGGCGACGGCAACACCGTTTTGCGAGACCACGGGGCCGATCTGCGTCCCGCTCGAAAGGGCGTCAAACAGACGGAACTCGAAGTCGTAGTTCGCATTGGCGGGCAGGCCGCTGACTTTCAGGTTACCCTGGTAAGTGATCTCCGGGGTCTGCCCGCTTGTGCCTGGCGCGCACAAGAATCCGAGCACCAATAAAATAAGAACGAGATTAAGTGCCTTCGTCATCCTATTACTCCTTAATTCAAAGCTATAGCTTCCTATTTAGTTTAGGGCGTGTCGGTCGAAAGTATTTGCGGTTAAGCAAGAATCTTACCTAACCACCGCAATCCTTTTCGGTATGCCAGCATACATTTCTCCTCGTAAAGACAAGTATTATTTAGGCTCTTCTGAACATCGGTCCAGAAAACGCGCGGGTCCGTTCCTGCGATTCGCAGTTTTCTCTTTACGAGACGTGGGCGACACACTAAACGTCTCTAACGAAGATAAACCTAAAACAGGTAATTTTCCAGCGAAATCCGTTCGGTTCGAGGGCCGCCGTCGTGAGCAATAGAGGTCGAATCGATATTTGAAACCGCATCAAAACAATACACATCTTGTTTCGCATCGGTACTTCCAGCGGATCGGATGAAACAAAACAAACAAATTAAAGGGGTTATGGCGTGGCACGAGGGTTGCGATCTGAAATTCTAACCAGAGAGATCGGCCTTTAGGGGGAAGGAAATGTCTAAACAAGTGATTACGATCGACGGCCAGGATACGGTGGTCAGAAAAGATACGGCCAAGGCATTCCGCGGGGTACATTGGGCTTTATTGAGTTTGGCCGCATTCATACTAATTGCGGCACTGCTCTTTTTCGGCGGTTTTTTGAAGCTCGTTTCGGACGGAAAATTAGACAACAATCCGCCGGATGCCCAGCGCGGTACCGGTGGATAAAGATTTTCTGCATCGTTACAATCTTTACAAAGGGGGTAACCAGTAAGGGGGAATTGTAGCGATCTTGTCCTTGTGACCTGAGGCGTTTTTGAAAAAGAACGCCTTTTTTGCTTTTGCCGCAGTCTTTCCGTCGCCCTTGCCTATGCGCCTGCCATCGTCTTACTCTTAATGAATGCTGATTCTCGGGATTGAAAGTTCATGTGACGAAACGGCCGCTGCCATTGTACGGGATCGACGCGAAATTTTGTCGTCGGAGATTTCGTCACAGATCGATACGCACCGTCCCTTCGGCGGCGTCGTTCCCGAGATTGCATCGCGTGAGCATCTTGCGAAGATCGAGCCGATCGTGATGGCAGCGATTTCAAATGCAGGGATCGAACTCAGAGAGATCGATGCGGTCGCCGTTACACAAGGGCCGGGACTCATCGGGTCTTTGCTTGTCGGCGTGTGTTATGGCAAAGCCCTTGCTTTTGGCCTCGGCATTCCATGCATCGGCGTCAATCATATTGAAGGCCACGTTTACTCGGTCGTCTTCGAAAATCCGCCGATCGAATATCCCGCTCTGGCCTTGATCGTTTCGGGCGGCCATACGAATTTGTTCCATGTTCCCGAAGAAGGCGTGTATAAGGTTGTTTCGCGCACGCGAGACGATGCGGCGGGCGAGGCGTTCGATAAGGTTGCCAAAATGCTTGGCCTCGGATATCCAGGTGGGCCAATTATAGAGCAAATTGCGAAAGAGGGCGACCCCGCAAAAATAAAGTTTTCACTGGCAAAGATATCTGACGGCCGACCGGACTTCAGCTTTAGCGGGTTAAAAACT
>DLHV01000115.1:0-1309 GCA_002483395.1 Chloracidobacterium sp. UBA7659
GAAACTTAATTGCTTTGCTTCACAGCCGACTGATTCTTACCAATTTGCGTTCTTTCTTGTTCAGATTCTAACGCAAACGTTCAGCCGGTACGCCGGACAGGCGCAATTGCAACAGTAGCGACAGGTGCAATGTTTTGGCTGAAAAATGTTCATGTTTGAATCCTTACAAAAAAGTCTATATTCTGACTTTAGGGAATTAGAAATGTTTTGTCAATGAGTTTTTCAGTAGACGAATGAAAAATTTACCCGAAGCAAGTTTTTATGAAATTGCACTAGTTTTCTTAGGCTCGCGCTATAANNTATAAATATATTTGCGAAGGCAAATCAATGAATCCGACACTGAAAAACGGCGAAGTCGTTCTGGTCGACAGGGAAGCTAGGATCGAAGTCGGCGACATCGTGGTTGCTAAACATCCGTTTGAACAAAACAGTGAGGTCGTAAAAAGAGTCGAGCGAATTAATGAACGCGGACATTATTTTTTGGTCGGGGACAATNNTCAATTTGGACGAAAGCAACGACAGCCGCCATTTCGGAGCGGTTACAGGAGAATATATCAAAGGGAAAGTCGTCGCTCGTCTGGGCTGAAACGTCAGGTCGCCCGGTTTTCAGCAAAATGTTAATATTGCCTTCATATCTTTTGGATTTTGTTTTTTATGATAGAAGAAAAGGTGCTGATAACAAGATTTGTTAACCGCAAAAACCGCGAGCGGCTGAAAAAGCCCGACTGGCTGAAGATAAAGCTGGGCGATCCTCGCAATCAAAACGCCGTGCTTGAACTGATTGACGGCCTGAATCTGCATACCGTGTGCCAGGAGGCCAAGTGCCCAAATATCTTTGAATGCTGGACCGATAAAACCGCGACATTTATGCTCGGCGGTGATACATGCACGAGGCATTGCGGATTTTGTGCGGTCAATAAGGGCAAACCGATGGACCTCGACCCGATGGAGCCGACACATGTCGCCGAAGCCGTAAAACATCTGGGTCTGGCCCATACGGTCATTACGTCGGTCAATCGCGATGATCTGCCGGATGGTGGATCGATGCACTGGGCCGAGACGATCACAAAAGTGCGCGAGCTAAATCCCGAATGTAAGGTTGAGGTACTGATACCGGATTTTAACGGCGATGAAGATGCTCTGAACAATGTGCTGAACGCCCGCCCGGACGTTCTCAACCACAACACCGAAACGATCGCCCGGCTCTACCGCCGTGTCCGTCCCGATGCTAAATATGCTCAATCTATGGAATTGCTCGAACGCGCAGCCCTTTGGCGCGACACCCAAATGCCATTGATGCTAACCAAAA
>DLHV01000115.1:1338-13598 GCA_002483395.1 Chloracidobacterium sp. UBA7659
TGCGACATCATGACCATCGGCCAATACCTACAGCCCTACGAGAAACGGCTCCCGGTCGAACGCTACGTCACCCCCGAAGAATTCGCCGAATGGAAAAAGATCGGCTTGGGACTCGGCTTCAAACACGTCGAGTCATCGCCGCTGACACGCTCGTCGTATCATGCCCGCGAACAGGCCGAATAATCTAATACAATGCCTAGATAATTGCGCTATAATTTAAAATATGACTGTACAAACGATACCTGACATTGAAGACATGACTCCGATCCAAAGGGTCGAGCTGATGGAAGCGCTTTGGAAGGTGATGGTGCGCAATCCTGAAGATATAGAGTCACCGGCGTGGCACGGTGAGGTGTTGAAGCAACGGGAAGAGTCATTGAAGAATGGAACCGACAAATTCATCAGCCTCGACGAAGCCGAAGCTCATATACGGCGACGAACCCGATGAGGATCGAGATAACGCAGTCGGCCGCAGATGACATAGCAGATGGGCATCTTTTTTATGAAAGCCGCGAGGCCGGGGTTGGATATTATTTCGAGATCCGTGATGTCCGATATCCGGTCCTTGATTATCTACGCTGGCATTCATGAGTTACACTTCGACGGTTATCATAGAATGGTCACGCACCATTTTCCGTACGCTATTTTCTACAAGGTAGAGGATGAAGTGATCCGAGTGTTTGCAGTTCTAAATACACGCCGCGATCCGGATTGGATAAGTGATCGGTTGAATTGAAAATCGGGCGAGATACAACATGAGCTTTTTGGCGGACCTAGTCACGGAAATTTTGAAAGATGTTCTGATAGTCCAAGTAGCAAGATCAAAGAATAATTCCTTTTTGCTAGGTTTCGGAATATTGACCTCAATCATAAGCGTTTCTTTGCTATTTTATTTACAATCTTTTCCGTCAAAGACCGTAAATAACTATTCAATTAAACAAATCGATTATCAAGTCACGACCTCAAACTCAAAGGATGGCGGGATTGTTCTCAGATCAGACCCGAGCGACTATTTACTAAGCTACAAAATTTGGCAGGACAATCATTCTCGTGATTACCTCGTCGAGGCCCTCAATAAATCCCGCAATGCGACAATCTGGCTCGACTCTCCAACGTCACACACAATAAAGGGAATCACGACGTCAGCCTTCTCGATTAGTCCTGAGGTTGGTATTGCCTGGGACAATAAAAACAGCCGTTGGGGTATTTGGTTGTGTTGGATATTCGCAGGTCTTGGACTCGTATTAATTGTTCTGGCAGCACTATTTTATTAAACGAAATTAAATTGTGAAATTCGCACTAAATTTGACAACAGTGTTAAGATATTTCCATGAAACTCACACGCGACATCCAAAGCCTTAGCGTTTTCAAGCGGGACACTGCAAAATTCATACGCCAGATGAAGAAAACCGGTCAGCCTATCGTCCTAACCGTAAATGGAAAGGCTGAAATGGTCGTACTTGATGCTGAAAGCTACGATTTTCTGCGCAAAAAAGATCGAATTGAAACGATCGAAGGTATTCGCCGCGGCCGCGAAGATGTGAAGGCTGGTCGGGTTCGCGATGCCGAAGAATTTTTTGACGAGATGTTTGCAAAGTATGACATTCCATGGGATGAATGAAGTACAACGTAAAGACAACGGCATCGGCTGAGGCTGACATACTTAGGTCTTTTGAATGGGGCGTTCAAAATTGGGGTGCTCCGATGGCGAAACGATGGACGATTCAGTTAAGAAAAAGGTTTAAGGAACAACTCTCCCAGTTTCCGCTCAGTTGTCCGTTGGCTCCGGATCAAGATATTAACGAACCAGATGCACGCCAATTGATCGTTGACCGATACCGCGTCATATATGAAATTGAAGGCTCGCTAGTACGCATCTTGCATGTCCGTGGGCCATTTGTACCACCTGATTCTGACGAAAATGGGGTAGATAAATGAACGAGAACGAAAAACAAAGCGCGATCGAGATCTTGAACAAGATCATGGAGTTGGAATTGGCGGGCGTCGTGCGGTACACCCATTATTCGCTGATGGTTTTTGGCTACGGCCGCATTCCTATTGTGTCCTGGTTAAAAAGCAATGGGGATGAGAGCCTCGCACACGCTCATAAGGCGGGTGAATTTGTGACAATGCTTGGCGGGCATCCAAGCCTAAAAATCGGTCCGTTGCTCGAAACGCACCAGCACGATATTGGCGACATTTTGCGAGAAAGCCTTGAGCAGGAGCGCTCGACTCTCGAAGCATACTACGAGTTGCTGGCTCTTACAGAAGGCAAGGCGGTCGCCCTTGAGGAATATGCTCGCGAGATGATCCTGCTTGAGGAATTGCACCTCGACGAAGTCAACAAAATGCTCCGCAAGCCGGGCGAAATTCATCCGTTTAACGAGTAAACCATAAATCCAGTGAAAATTCTCGAAACCGAACGNNCGTTTTGCGCGAAGTAAATGGGGATGATGTGGAGTTTGTGCTCGATCTCCTAAATACGCCATCCTTCAAAAAATTCATAGGCGACCGCGGCGTTCGCACGATCGATCAGGCGCGCGAGTACATCTCAACCCGATTCACAAAAAGCTATCATGACAATGGCTTCGGCCTTTATGCGGTTGAATTGAAGGACGATGAAAGTTACGCCCTTACTAACGTGCGGGCTTCTGCACCAATCCAGATCGGCCTTTGCGGGTTTGTAAAGCGCGACTCGCTGCCAGATCCCGACATCGGGTTTGCACTGCTCCCGCAATACGAGCGACAGGGTTACGGGTACGAATCGGCCGCCGCGATGATGCAATACGGCAAAGAATCGCTGCATCTGCCGCGTGTACTCGCAATCACTTCACTCGACAACGAATGCTCAGGCAAATTGCTTGAAAAGATTGGCTTTACCTTTGACCGTGAGATCGAGATGGGCGACGAAGTTTTGAAATTGTTTTCGTGCAAACTTTAAGAGAGTTAACCACAGGGGGACACTTTCTTCGTCGTTTATTCGCCAATTTCGATGGGCGCTGATGCAACCTTACCCAGCCGGATTTGTATCTCAGTTAAAAAATCAAAGAGGATTTGCTAGACCATGAAACGACTCATTTCTATTGCGCGGCCTTCATTATCCCCAACGGCTTTTTTGCGAATGAAAGTCGTATTTCCGCTCTACTACATTTACAAAAATATCACCCTTTCGTGATAACATAAGTTCCATTCAATTTTCGCGTCTTAGCCATGAACAGACGGCAAAAACCGAGCAAGAATTGCCGTTGCCCGGTTTTTTGGCCTTCGAAGAATTCCGGATAAACCAGAAACTTTCGCGGGCGAGGCGTTATTTTCTACCTATATCAGTCAGTTCTTTAAATTAGGAGGTTATATGCGATCATCGTGTTTCTCTAAGGTCTTGTTTTCAATCAGTCTCGTTGTTTCCTTACTCGGCGGGTCGCTGCCCAAGGCGTTGAGCCAGACTTCGCCGGCACAGATCAAGATGCCGGACGGCATAACTCGCGTGACCAGCGTCGAAGGAATAACGGAATACGCTTTGCCGAATGGCCTGAAAGTTCTGCTCTTTCCCGATCAAACCAAGCAGACCATAACCGTCAACATGACGTATCTCGTTGGCTCACGGCACGAAAACTACGGCGAAACCGGCATGGCCCACCTGCTTGAGCATCTCGTTTTTAAAGGCACGCCAAAGCACCCGAATATTCCCGCCGAACTGACCTCGCACGGAACTCGGCCGAACGGCTCAACTTGGTATGACCGCACGAATTACTTTGAAACTTTTGGCTCTACGGACGAAAATCTGAACTGGGCTTTAGATCTGGAAGCCGACCGGATGATAAATTCCTATATCGCCAAAAAGGACCTGGATTCAGAGTTTTCGGTCGTCCGCAACGAAATGGAATCGGGCGAAAATGACCCATTGAGCGTGCTGCTGCAAAAAACCACGGCAATTTCCTACGATTGGCACAACTACGGCAAAGACACGATAGGTGCCCGCTCCGATGTTGAGAATGTGCCCATCGACCGCCTGCAAGCTTTCTACAAAAGATATTATCAGCCGGACAATGTGGTCCTGCTCGTCGCCGGAAAATTTGACGAAGCAAAGACTTTGGACCTCATCAAAAAGTATTTTGGCTCCATTTCAAAACCGAACAGGACGTTGCCGCCGAATTACACCGTCGAACCAACGCAGGACGGCGAGCGGCAGGTAACCGTCCGCCGCGTGGGCGATACCCAGTTTTTGATGAGTGGCTACCACGTTCCATCGGCTTCGCACGCCGATGGTGCGGCGATAGAAATGATGGGTTCGATACTTGGCGAAACGCCAAGCGGACGGCTTTACAAATCGCTTGTCGAGGCGAAAAAAGCGTCGTCGATCTTCAATTTCGGTTTCCCTACGAAAGAACCTGGCTTTCTTCTCTTCGGTGCTGAGCTGAAAAAAGAGATGCCGTTGGATGCGGCCCGAGAAGCACTGGTCGAGACCGTTGAAACGCTGGCGAATAACGCCCCGACTAAAGAAGAGACTGACCGTGCCCGCACTGCCATCCTGAAAAACATCGATCTGAGTTTGAACGACCCCAACCGTGTCGGGCTGGAAATGAGCGAGTGGATCGCCCGCGGCGACTGGCGCTTGTTCTTCATTTTCCGTGACCGCATTCGCAACGTCACGCCGGACGATGTTAAGCGTGTAGCCGCTACGTATCTGAAGCAATCGAACCGGACGCTCGGCATCTTCGTTCCGACGGAAAAGCCGGACCGGGCCGAAGTTCCATTTGTTAAGGACGTGGATATCACCGCGATGGTCAAGGATTACAAAGGCGACGCGATGGTCGCTCAGGGCGAAGCTTTCGATCCCTCGCCGGCCAACGTCGAATCGCGAACGAAACGTGTAAAGATCGGCGGGCTCGACGTCGCTCTGCTCCCTAAAGAGAACCGGGGCGATTCGGTAGTGGCGAATTTGAGCTTGCGATTTGGCGACGAGAAATCCTTGATGAATCGCGCGAGTGCCGCTCAATTTGCGGGACAAATGCTGATGCGCGGTACGGCCAAACACACACGCCAGCAGATTCAGGATGAATTCGACAAACTCAAGGCTCGGGTAAACGTTTTTGGCGGTGCGACAAATGCAAACGTTGTGATCGAAACGACGCGCCAGAATCTGACCGCCGTTCTCCGTCTAACCGGTGAAATTCTTCGCGAACCCGTGTTTCCGCAAACCGAGTTTGACCAACTCAAGCAGGAAATGTTGACTCAGATCGAAGGCCAAAAAAGCGAGCCGACATCAATTGCTTTTACTGAACTCAGCCGGCACTTTAACATTTATCCGAAGGGCCACCCGTCGTATTCCGGCACCATTGAAGAATCAATCGCCGACATCACCGCTGTTACTCTTGACGACGTAAAAAAGTTCTACAAGGACTTTTACGGTGCTTCTAACGCGCAGATGACCGTCGTAGGTGATTTTGACGAGAAGGAAGTTTCCGTTCTGACAAAGGAGATTTTCGGCAATTGGAAAAGTCCGAGCGGGTTTACGCGCATTAAAGCCGAATACCGGGCGATCGAGCCGATAAACAAATCGCTCGAAGCGCCGGACAAGGCAAATGCTTTTTTTGTGGCTCNNTCGTATGAATATTAAGATGCGTGATGATAATGCCGATTATCCGGCCTTGGTGCTGGGAAACTATATGCTCGGCGGTGGATTTTTGAGTTCGCGGCTGGCGGTCCGAATTCGCCAAAAAGAAGGTTTGAGCTATGGTGTCGGCTCAAATTTTGCGGCGAGTTCGCTGGATGAATCGGGGTCATTTTTTGCAAACGCTATCTATGCGCCGGAAAACGCCGAAAAACTGGAGGCTGCGTTCAAGGATGAACTCGCCAAAGTTTCGAGGGACGGTTTTACTGCAGTGGAAATCGAGGCCGCAAAAAGCGGCTGGCTCCAAAGCAGACAGCTTTCACGGGCGCAGGACCGCGAACTTTCAGGCCGGTTGAACAACTACTTATTCTTAAATCGCACGATAGCTTGGGACGCCGATCTTGAAAGCAAGATCAAAGCCTTGACGCCCGAGCAGATCAATACGGCGATGCGAAAATACATCACACCCGAGAATATTACGATCATCAAAGCCGGTGATTTTGCGAAGGCAAAAGCGAAGGCTGCGCAATGATCGCACGATCAACTCTATAAGGACGCGGAGCTTCGGCTTCGCGTTTTTTGTTTTGAAAAGCTGAAGTTTTCGCCGGAATCCGCTAAAGTTAGAACTTCTCCGGTCGCGCCGAATCTTATGAAATACGGACTTATCGCCGGTAATGGCGATTTCCCGTTTCTGGTCATCGAAGGAGCCAGGAAACAAGGGGAATCGCTAGCCGTAGTTGCTATAAAAGAAGAGACCGACAAACGCATCGAACAAGCAGCGGCAAAATTCGTATGGGTCGGCATCGGCCAACTGGGCAAGATGATCTCTTTCTTTAAGGACGAAGGCGTAACGAAAGTGATGATGGCCGGGCAAGTGAAGCACGTTCAGCTTTTTTCGGGTGCGTCCCCCGACATGCGGATGCTGAAAATGCTTTGGAATCTGCCGCGCCGAAACACGGACTCGCTGATTGGCGGGATCGCCGCGGAGTTGGAAAAAGACGGCATTGAACTGATCGATTCGACCTATTTCTTACAGGATAGTCTTGCAGCAAAAGGCGTTCTGACCAAGCGCAAACCTAATGAAATCGAGCTTGAAAACATAGAATACGGACTACACATCGCCGATGAGATCGCCCGGCTTGATCTTGGACAAACGATTGTCGTTCGTGCAAAAGCCTGCGTCGCCATCGAAGCAATGGAAGGCACCGATGCGACCATCGCCCGCGCCGGAACCCTTGCAAACGGAAAACTTACGGTCGTGAAAGTTGCAAAGCCGGATCAGGATATGCGTTTCGATGTGCCGGTTGCCGGTGTACCGACGATCGAAACCATGATCCAAGCGGGTGCGACATGCCTCTCTATCACTGCCGGAAAAACCTTAATGTTCGACCGCGATGCGATGATCGCCCTAGCCGACAAGAACAAGGTCGTGATCATCGGCTCCTGATACGAAACTATTTCGTACATCCTGCGTAAATTCAACGTAATCCTCTCCGCTTCAGACGCCGGCGACATAGAGTTTACGCGGTATCTACCTGATCATTCTGTGTCCTGGTGTTTTTGCGGCTAAACTAATCTTCGGAGAAAAAATGAAAAAGAACTTTTTTGTTTGGATATTGACTATTGCTTTGCTCGTTCCGTCGCTTGCTTTCGGTCAAACGGTCAAGATCAGTTTAAAAGAACGCAAAATGGCGGACGCGATAACGGCCGCGCAGCTCAGCAGTTATTTATACTTCGTGGCGTCGGACGCAATGGGCGGCCGCGACACCNNTTTCATAGCTTCGGACGCCATGGGCGGACGCGACACCCCCTCGCAGGGCCTCGACACGACGGCGGAATTCATAAAAATGAACCTTGAACGCTGGGGCTTTAAGCCGGCGGGCGATAACGGCACGTTTTTTCAGAAGATCGCTCTGATGCGCGAATCGCTCAATGTTGAAAAGATGAAGCTCGAGATCGGCGGGACGCAATATAAACTTGGCGACGACTATTTTCGCCTGTCGGGAAGCGGCACCCCGAGCGGTCAGCTTGTTTTTGGCGTGGACGGCTGGATGGTCAAATCGAAAGGCGTTGATTCATTCGCGGGCGTCGATGTTAAGGGAAAGATCGTCGTTATTTCAAGCAATGGCTTTAGCCAGGGCACGCTTACGCCTCGTCCGGCAAATGTAGTCGCTGATGATTTGAAGGGTGAAAAAGGCGTCGATTGGGCCGACGCCATCACGCATGCGACAAAAGAAGGTGCGGTTGGCTTAATCGTCGTCGCTCCGCCACAATTGCAGAATAGTTGGGGCCAGTTAAGAAACTTCCTTGGCCGCGGGTCTACATTCCCCGAAAAATTACGTACAAATACCGGAGCCGCTCCGACAATTCCGACGATGCTCGTATCGCAATCGGTCGGCGATGCGATCTTCGCAGGCGAATCCGCCAACAAAACATCGACATCGGCGTTTGCAATAAATAAGAATGCCGCCTTCGTGTCGGAGAGCAGAAAGGAGACGCTCTGGACACAGAACGTCGTCGCCCTTTGGGAAGGAAGCGACCCAACACTAAAGGCCGAAATGGTGGCTATCGGGGCCCACTACGATCACGTCGGCACTAATCCGAATGCTCCGGGCGAAGATAAGATCTGGAACGGCGCCGATGACGACGGCTCAGGCACGGTTGCCGTGCTCTCGATCGCCGAAGCGCTTGCCAAAGCAAAAACACGGCCCAAACGGTCTGTTCTTTTTGTCTGGCATTGCGGCGAGGAAAAAGGCCTGTGGGGCAGCGAGTATTTCAATAAGTTCCCAACCGTCGATATTAAAAAAGTCACCGCCCAGCTAAATATCGACATGATCGGCCGCAGCCTAAACCCAGCTAACATCATCAAGTGTGCACCGGGAAAACGGTGTAACGAAGATCTCTCAAAGGCCGACGAAATTTACGTGATCGGTAAGGACATGATGAGCTCGACGCTTGGAGCGATCGTAGATGGCACAAACAAAAGCTACCTGAATCTCGATTATAACACACGCTACGACGATCCGAAGGACACCAACCGGTTTTTCTTCCGTTCGGACCATTACAATTATGCCGTGAACGGCATTCCGATCGCGTTCTGGTTCGACGGTGTTCACGAAGACTATCACCAGGCAGGAGACAGCCCGGATAAGATCGATTATGCAAAGATGGAAAAGGTCACGCGGACGATCTTTTTGACCATGCTGGAATTAGCCGGTTTGAAAACGCGGCCCTCAGTTGATAAAAAACTTCCGGCGGAATTGACACAGCGTTAAATTAATATTGCAAATCTCAGATTTGTTCTTTCTTCGTTCCTCTTATCTGTGGTTTCAATCGATTTACCACGGAACAGGAATGAACAAGAACGAGAGAAATTGAATTTGCTGCCTTTCCAGTAAAGCTAAATCCTTGCGTCTACATTGGTTTAGCTCTCAGCTTGGAATTCTTTCTCTTTTTCAGCCATCGCTTTCTCGACACTCTCGATGAATTTCGAGAATAACTGATCGCGAAGTTCTTTGTATGTGATTTTCTTCGGCTTTACGGATTCTTTTTCAGGTTCTGTATTCGATGCGTCGGCCTCGGGCACTATTTCAGCTTCACCGTTCGCCAGGACATCCTCGGATTCCGCATACGGTGCCTCGACGGCCGTTTCGTCGTCGCCTTCCGACTCGGCGTCAACCGAATCCGCATCGTCTTCGTACGCAATTTCGTTATATTTGTCCGCAATTTCTTCGATCTTCTCGTCGTTAAGTATCTCGGCGATCGTCTTCATCGTCTGACCAGCGGCGTATGGTTCACCGGAATTCGCACGCAGTTGATCGAGCAAAAAGCCGACCAGACGCGGGTCCCCCCAGCGTTTGACCAGTTCTATGAGTTCATTGTCGCCGGCGAGCTCCTCAATCTTGGCGTCCTTATCATCGGCGGCGGGAGCCGGCCGGTCAAGTAAAAGGTTGGCAAGGGTTTGCTTTTGATTAGCGTCGATCAATTTCGCGAAAACGCTTGTATCGACATTTTTGCGTGGACTTTCTTCCCCCTCGCCTTCGTCATTCGGCGTTTCGCTTTCATCGGGTTCAACTTCGACTGGTTCGCCGCGTGCGATCCTTGCCTTGCGTTCCTCAGCGGCCTGTTCGCGCCACTCCATATTTTGAACACTTTGGAGCAATTCGAACGTGCCTTCCCATCGTGTCAGCGGGTCTTCCGCACAGCGGACCAGCCATGCAACAATGCGGCTCGCGTCCACCTACTTTGAACTGAATATATCGTTAAGGTCCTTGATCCGGGCTTCGTAAACGGCAATAGCTTCCATCGAGAGTTTCTTTGTTCCGTCACGATAGTCCGTCAGTTGAGGTGAATCGTCCTCGTCGCCATTCTTTAAAAAAAGCAGGAGCGTGTCGCCTGGTTTGAGTCCGATACTCGCTTCGGGGTCCTCGGATTCCTCCTCTTCCAACGGTTCGCCCGGCGTTTCGGCGGTGCCCTTGTACCTGTAATCGGTGTCGTCGATAACGGCAAATTTTCTGCTCTCGCCCTTGAGTGTCGACGAAATGCTGAAATGCTTCTTGATATTCAAGGCGGTGTAGTCAGCGGTGCTTTCCGCGACTTCGCCGTCGACCGTTTTGTCGAAAGTCGCGATATATATGCCGTCACTGTTCTGGTAAAGAGAAAGTAGCGTTTCAGGCATCTTTACCGGGCACCTGCGCGCGGCAACGCTCGCGGGAAGGAAACAAATTGAGAAAAGCAGGAAAAAGATCGCGGCTGCAGAAAAAAGAGACCTTAACATACGTAAAACTCCTTCGAAAAAATCCTGATTCAGTTAGCGCGCTATTTTTCAGAATCGGCAACTCGCATTTTAGTTGCTTCGCCGGAAAAATAAGTCTGACTGTTAGACACCGCCGCGGGCCAAAAGTTCCATTTTTTACCGTAGGTTTTGCAGGATTCGGTAGGCTTCGGACCGGCTGAGGCCGAATTCCTTGGCGGCCGTTTTTAGCGCCGCTTTATGCTCGATACCGCCGCCTTCTATCTCTGCAACTCTCTCGGCCAAAGACTTGGTGCCTCTTTGCGGCGCGTCGCCTTTTCCGGCTCTGTCAATGACAAGAACGAACTCGCCTTTGGAAATTGCAGCGGAAAACCGCTCGGATAATCCGCGAAGGGTGCCTCGGATCGTTTCTTCATGCAGTTTTGTTAATTCCCGTACAACCGCCGCCCGCCGGTCGCCCAAAACTTCCAGGCAATCGGAAAGCGATTTGCCAAGACGGTGCGGGGACTCATAGAAGACAAGCGTCGCCGGAACTTGTCTTACTTCCTCCAAACGCTTACGCCGGTCGCCTTTTTTGGACGGTAAAAACCCGCCAAAAAAAATTGAATCGGTCGGCAAACTGGAAATGATGACGGCGTTTACAAACGCGACCGCCCCTGGGATCGGCACAACACTTGCGCCGATCTCTTTAGCCTTTTCGACCATCGTAAAGCCCGGATCGTTTATCGCCGGCGTCCCCGCATCCGAGATGATGGCGATCGACTTTCCTTCCTTAAGAAGCAATGCAAATTCCTCGGTACGTTTTGTTTCGTTATGTTCGTGGTAGCTGACGAGCTTATTGGAAATGCCATGATGCGTTAAGAGCTTTCGCGAATGCCGCGTGTCCTCGCAGGCGATAAGGTCAACGGCTTTCAACATCTCGATTGCTCGAAACGAGATGTCCCGCAGGTTTCCGATCGGCGTGGCGACAAGATAAAGTGTTCCCGGCATATGTTTAGATTTCAAAGTATGGAGTTCCGCCTTTAGGCGGCTTTTCTCTAAACAATAAGCCTGCTAAAGCAGGAACTCCAAACTCGGAACTCTAAACGCGAAACAAAAATGCCCGAGCGATTAACGCCCGGGCCCCGAACTAGACCGCTGCTCGGTTATGAATTGATCTGGTCCGCTATTAGAAAGGAAGCGGGAACGGAATGTTATTTCTCCAATTGCCGTTGCGATTTCGGTTATTGCGGTTGTNNGGGTAGCCATTGTTGTACCCGCCGTTGTAACCGTATGCATTCGCGAGCATGTTCAGGTCCTGACGCATGCTGTTCCACTGGCCCTGGACGGCGCCATTCCCACGGGTATTGTAGACCTCGCGGTCGATCTGCGATGCGATGTCCAGAACACGCCGTGCTTCATCGGCACTGTTGTTCATGTTACGGCCGTTGCCATATGCGTCTTCCAGATCGTCGGTTGCATCTTTGAACTGGTCGGCCAGATTTTCAAGATTCCCGTTGTAGTTATCGTTTCCGTAACCACCGTAGTTACCCCAGCGGCCGTTATTGTAACGGTCGTCGTCGTCATTACGATTGCCATTACGATCAGTCACCTTCTCAAAGGCCTTAGCACGGTTCTTCAAATTCTTGACCGTGGACTTTATGTTGTAATTGCCGTTACCGTAGTAACCGCCGTTGTTGCCGCCATAACCGCCGTTCCACTGTGCGGAAGCAATCGCCGGTAAGCCCAAAATTAATAAAGAAAAAGCACTTATTGCCACTAAACTCTTGATTCTGTTCATTTTTATCTCCAACTTTTATTATTCTCAGGCAATGTCCCAGCCATTGCATGTCCTGCTAAATAGCAAAGCTTGTGCCATTCGTTTTCACAGCGCTTAAAAACACAAAAAAGCCCCGG
>DLHV01000115.1:13608-18486 GCA_002483395.1 Chloracidobacterium sp. UBA7659
TCTACACTCTCGCGATGGGCATCTACCAAATCGTCAGGTAGATGTGGCAGATGGTTTATCTACTTATCCCCAGCGCTTTCGCCGCGTTGAGTCGCCCGCCGTTCGCGACCTTTCCGGTGAGCGAATTGATCTTGTCAACCGACTTCAAAAGTCGTTCGCGGAGCTTTTCCACTGAAAGGTTCGGCTCGCTTGAAAGGATCAGGGCCGCAACACCCGCAACCTGCGGTGCAGCCATCGAAGTTCCCGATGCTTCTCGATATTCGTCATTCAGCCAGGTCGAAAGAATGTCGCGGCCGGGAGCGGCAATGTGAACTGTTTTTGTACCAAAATTCGAGAAGGAGGCCAGCGAATCCGTGCGATCGAGAGCTGCGACGCTGATCACGTTCGGCAGATCGTAGTTTGAAGGAAAATGCGGACGCTTATCGTTGTCCGTAGTCGCATTGCCGGCAGCGGCGACAAAGAGGATCCCGTTCTCGCCCGCCGCACGGATAGAGTCCTCCAAAGCCTTCGATTTCGAGGTCGAACCCCAACTGGCGTTGATAACACGGACATTTACACCTTTTTGCTTGCGGTCGATGGCGTAATTGATCGCTTCGATCGCGTCTTTTGTCGTGCCGAATCCGCCGCGCCCCATAAATTTGAGCGGCATGATCTCGACATTCCAGTTAATGCCGGCGATGCCCTCGTTATTATTGCCCTCAGCACCGATAATTCCCGAGCAATGCGTTCCGTGGCCGTTTTCGTCCATAGGGTCGGCGGCGTTGACGTTCGCATCGTAACCCTGCCGGTCGTCAAAAGCACCGAGCTCATCGTCCGTATATTGCGGAATATTGTCCGGGCGGACCCACATATTCGTAACCAGATCGGGATGCGTGTAATCGACGCCGCTGTCGAGAACCGCGACTACAACCTCGGAGCTTCCATGTGTTTTTTGCCATGCTTTTAGGGCGTCAATGTCAGCCCTCGACTTTCCACCGTCCTGTCCCAGATTATTCAGCGCCCATTGCTGTGCAAACTGCGGGTCATTCGGCAAATTATCGTTTGTATCGCGGTACGGCAGATCGCTCGGAGACTTTTGCACCGGATCGTCGAATTTAATCTCGAAAACAGGCTCGGCATATAGCACGTCCGCCATCTGCCTATACTGGGCGGCCACCGTCTCCGCATCGGCGTTGTCAAGATCATCGATCGAAACAAGGCCGTTTACCGATTCGATCTCGTCCTCAAGCCGGTCGTTGCTGCGGGCGGCGAACTTTCGAATATCCGAGACCTTTACGCCGGGCCGGAATCTGACCATCACCTCCGGCTGCGATTCGCTGTTCGAACGAATCTTTGCATGCGGCTTTTGCAGTGGGGCTTCGTCAACCTGCACATTAAAGAGCGGCTTTGATTGCCACCTCCGGATTTGTCCCAAAACAGCGGCCGTCATGATAATAACCACCGCTAAACCGATGTGTACCCAAATATTATTGCGATTCATAATTACTACTCCTGTTTTGAGTACCTGCTTTAGCAGGCAGCCGCCTAAAGGCGGAACTCCAAACNNCTTGAGCCGAAGCTGATATTTATCGGCGCGATACTCGTAATTCTTGCCGTTCGCTCTTAAATTTATCTGCCAGCCGGTGGAGATCATCTGCGCCGACATTTCATCCTTCGAGGGCGCTCCCAAAGACATATCGGGAAAATCTTTCTCCGAAATGGATTTTTCCCTGATATCTTTTTCGTTCACCTTCAGCCGCTTTGCAAGATCGCTTTTCGCCCGCTCAACCGCACTTTGCTTTGTAAAACCCATATCGATTCCAGTGTTTTTAATCTTGCTCTTTCTACGAATATATGTCAACAAAAGTTCAGGTCACGCCGTCCGCCGCTTTGCCGACACGTTCCGCTTTATCTCGACCAAAGCCGGAACAATAAAGGTAGCGCAGGCAACGCCGAGTATCAATCCCGTTACAAAACGCGACACATGCGTGTTCTCCCATATGCCGAACATCGTCAGCGACCAGTCGATGCCGATCGGTATCAGCGATAGAAATAGCCAAATCCGGGCCAGCGGCTCAATTTCTTCGATTCGCCTCCACAACGGGTAAACCGCCATCCCCGCGAACAAACCGAAGTACACGCCGAAGCACCGCGAACAAACCGCAAGCGGATGGCCGTCGAAATGCAGCGACCTCTCCGGCTTCTGATGGCAGATATAGCTGAAAAATTTGTATATCGGCGACGAAACCGAAATCCATCCGTTTTCCTGGGCAATCGGTGCCAAAATGGTCGCAAAAACCCAAACGAAAACTACGGCCATCGCAACGCCCCAGACCTTATAAGCCTGTGAGCGAAAATGTTTCGCGATGCCTTGTGGAATATAACTCTCGGCAAGTTCGGTCATTTAATGCGGGGCCATTGGCGATTGGCTGTTAGCTATCAGCTATTCCGATAGCATTCTTTCTCAATGATTTCTCAGTTTCCAATATATGATGCGTGGTTTGAATAACGGTATCCGGATTTAGCGAGATCGAATTTATCCCACGCTGCACCAAAAATTCGGCAAATTCAGGATAATCCGACGGAGCCTGGCCGCAGATGCCGATCTTTTTACCGTTGCGGATAGCCGCGTCGATCGCCATCGCGACCATTTTTTCGACCGCTCCGTTTCGCTCGTCGAAAAGATGCGCGACCATCTCGGAATCGCGGTCAAGCCCAAGAGCAAGTTGCGTCAGGTCGTTCGACCCGATCGAATAGCCGTCAAAAACCTGCAAAAATTCGTCGGCAAACACCACATTTGCCGGCAATTCGCACATCGCGTAAATCTCAAGCCCGTTCTCTCCCTGTACAAGCCCGTAATCCGCCATTAAAGCGATGACCTTTTCGCCCTCTTCGACCGTGCGGCAAAACGGGATCATTGGCGTGACATTCGTCAGCCCCATATCGTCGCGGACGCGGCACAATGCCTGGCATTCCAGCTTAAAGCCGGGTTTATAACGGTCGTCGTAATAGCGCGACGCCCCGCGAAAACCGATCATCGGGTTTTCTTCAACCGGCTCGAATTCCTTGCCGCCGATAAGCATTGCGTATTCGTTCGATTTGAAGTCGGACATGCGAACAATAACCGGCTTTGGATAAAACGCCGCCGCGATCCTGCCGACGCCCTCGGCCAGCGAACGCACGAAGAACTCCTTCGGATCTTCTTCAAGAATTCGTTTCGAGATAGTTTCGACATCCGCCCGGTTTCTCAAGTTCGGATAATTGACGAGTGCCATCGGGTGGATGCCGATATGATTGTTGATAATGAATTCCAGCCGGGCAAGGCCGACGCCGTCGTTTGGCAGCCGCGAAACCGCAAATGCGTGGTCGGGATCGCCGACGTTCATCATCACCTTCGTATTGGGGCGTTCGTTGTCCGTGATCTCGCGGCGGTCCACTTCAAAGGCGATGTCACCGTAATAAATATTCCCACGATCGCCCTCGGCACACGAAACTGTGATCTCCGAACCGCTTTTTACCGCCTCGGTCGCATTGCCGGTGCCCACAATGCACGGAATGCCTAGTTCACGGCTGATGATCGCGCTGTGACAGGTTCGTCCTCCGCGTTCGGTGACAATTGCCGACGCCCGTTTCATTATCGGCTCCCATGCCGGGTCGGTCATCGTCGTGACAAGAATTTCGCCTTCTTTGAAGCTGGTCAATTTCGCCGCGTCGAGCAGAACATGGGCGGTTCCCTGTCCGATCTTTTCGCCGACGGCAACGCCGCTCGCAAGCGGTGCTCCGTGATTTCCGGTCAACCGGTAGGTCTCGGTAAAATTTTGGTCCTTTTGCGTGTGAACGGTTTCAGGCCGTGCCTGGAGAATAAACAACTCGCCTGTGATGCCGTCCTTCGCCCATTCGATATCCATCGGCTGATGCTGTCCGGCGAGTTTCGAATAGTGATCTTCGATCGCACAAGCCCATTCGGCAAGCTGCAAAACCTCGAATCCGGCAAGGCACATCCGGTTTCGCTGCGTCTCGACAACATTGCGGACCTGTGTTCCGGCCCCGTCGTCCGCGAAGACCATCTTCACTTCTTTTACCCCTAATTTCCGGGTAATTATCGGGCGGAATCCCAGCTTGAGTGTGGGTTTATAAATTATCCATTCGTCGGGCGTCGCCATTCCCTGCACGACAGCTTCGCCGAGCCCCCACGCACCGTTGATCACGACGGCCTCACGAAAACCGCTTTCGGTATCAAGCGTAAAAATCACGCCCGAACACGCGATATCCGAACGCACCATCGGCTGGATCCCGATCGAAAGGGCGACGTCGAAATGATCGAACCCTTTCGCCGTACGGTACGAGATCGCTCTGTCCGTCCAAAGCGAAGCGTAGCATTCGTGACAAGCTTCTATCAGCCTGGTTTCTCCGCGAACGTTGAGTATCGTGTCCTGCTGCCCGGCAAACGATGCGTCAGGAAGGTCTTCGGCGGTTGCCGAGGAACGCACTGCAACCTCAAACGTCTTTTTACCGATCCGTTCGCCTAAAGCTTTGTAGGAATTGTGGATAGCTGCTTCGACATCGGCAGGAAATGGCGTTTCGAGCATCAGCCCGCGAGCCTCACTGCCAACCCGTGCCAATTCGTTAAGGTCATTTACGTCGAGGCCCTTGAGGAGCTTTTGCAGCTTTTTGCGAAGACTGTTTGTGTCGAGCAGCAAGTGGTATGCATNNCTAGTGGTAGAAAATCCATCGACCGCACGCACCCCTTGCGTCGTCAATTCGCGAAACAGTTCGCCCAGGCTGGCGCACTTGCCGCCGACGAGGGCGACATCGCCGGCACCGACTTCGCTAAGATCAAGTACGTATGGTTTTGAACTATTGCTCATTGTCAAATTGCAGAAGCCCGCGCGTAAGCAA